>NZ_JBJXHK010000005.1:0-65097 GCF_046638635.1 Lysobacter zhanggongensis | reverse complement strand
CGCCCGGGTGCCGCCGCGGCCCTGCTGCTCGGCAGCGGGCTGGCGATCGGCGCCGGTGGCGGCATCGCCGGCAACATGGCGCTGCGGGCCCAGGTCGAGCAGCAGCAGGTCCGGATCGAAGCGATCCAGGATGACGCCCAGCGCGAGGTCAATGCCCTGGCGGCGCGCCTCGGCGAGCTGCAGGCCGAGGCCAACCGCCTCAACGCCCTCGGCGAGCGCCTGACCCGCATCGGCCAGCTGCAGGACGGCGAGTTCGACTTCAACAAGCCGGTCGCGATCGGTGGCGACGGCGAAGTCGAGGACATGCCCAAGGCCGAGCTCGACAGCGGCATGGCCATGCTGGACGCGCAGTTCAAGGCGTCGGGTGAGCAGCTCTCGGTGCTCGAGTCGCTGCTGTTCAACCGCCAGCTCGAGATGAACTCGGTGCCGTCGCGCGAGCCGATCAACAGCTACATCACCTCCAGCTTCGGTGGTCGCGCCGACCCGATCCGCGGTGGCCGTCAGTTCCACAAGGGCATCGATTTCGAAGCCGACGTGGGCGACCCGGTGAACGCGGTGGCCGACGGCGTGGTGAGCTTCTCGGGCAGCCGCTCGGGCTACGGCAACACGGTCGAGATCGACCACGGCAACGGTTTCGTGACCCGCTATGCGCACAACTCGCGGCTGACCCAGAAGGTCGGCTCGCTGGTCCGGGCCGGGCAGGAGATCGCCAAGGCCGGTTCCACCGGCCGCTCGACCGGTGCCCACGTGCACTTCGAGGTCTGGCAGAACGGCCGGGTGGTCAACCCCCGCCAGTTCCTGGAACAGCGCTCGCCGCTGCGGGGCTGAGCCCGGCAATCACGGAAGGCCCGCGGAGACGCGGGCCTTCTGCGTTTGTGGCCCCGCCGACCCCCTTGATACGCGGTCCCGCCCCCCCCACGCTAGAATGAACGTTTCGCCACGACGGGGCGCCCTCGCGCCCCGTTGCCGTTTCGGCGGCATGCCCCGGCGATGAACACCTGACTTCGGACAATCCATGCTCAACAACCTGCTTACCCGCGTCTTCGGCAGCCGTAACGACCGCCTGCTGGGCCAGCTGCAACGTTCGGTCACCCGGATCAACGCGCTCGAGCCGGAAATGGAGAAGCTCGGCGACGCCGAACTGCAGGCCAAGACCCCGGAGTTCCAGCAGCGCCTGAAGAACGGCGAGTCGCTCGACAAGATCCTGCCCGAGGCCTTCGCGGTCTGCCGCGAGGCCAGCCGCCGCGTGCTCGGGATGCGCCACTACGACGTGCAGCTGATCGGCGGCATGGTGTTGCACCTGGGCAAGATTGCCGAGATGCGTACCGGCGAGGGCAAGACCCTGGTCGCGACCCTGCCGGTCTACCTCAACGCCCTCACCGGCGACGGCGTCCACGTTGTCACCGTCAACGACTACCTGGCCCGGCGCGACTCGGCGTGGATGGGCAAGCTGTACAACTGGCTGGGCCTGTCGGTCGGGGTGGTCTACCCGGGCATGCCGCACGGCGACAAGGCGGCCGCCTACAACGCCGACATCACCTACGGCACCAACAACGAGTTCGGCTTCGACTACCTGCGCGACAACATGGCGCTGTCGAAGGGCGACCGTTTCCAGCGTGGACTCAACTACGCGATCGTCGACGAGGTCGACTCGATCCTGATCGACGAGGCGCGCACGCCGCTGATCATCTCCGGCCCGGCGGACGACTCGCCGGAGCTGTACATCAAGGTCAACCGGATCGTCCCCAAGCTGGTCCGCCAGCAGGTCGAGGACGGCGTCGGCGATTACTGGGTCGACGAAAAGGGCAAGCAGGTACACCTGTCGGAAGGTGGCCAGGAGCACGCCGAGGCGCTGCTGCGCGAGGCCGGCATCCTCAACGGCGATGACGAGGAGGGCAGCCTCTACAGCCCGCAGAACCTGAGCGTCGTCCACCACCTCAACGCCGCGATGCGCGCCCACGCGATCTACCAGCGCGACGTGGACTACATCGTCCGCGACGGCGAGGTGGTGATCGTCGACGAGTTCACCGGCCGCACCCTGGCCGGGCGCCGCTGGTCCGACGGCCTGCACCAGGCGGTCGAGGCCAAGGAGGGCGTGCCGGTCCAGCGCGAGAACCAGACGCTGGCCAGCATTACCTTCCAGAACCTGTTCCGCATGTACAACAAGCTGGCCGGCATGACCGGCACGGCGGACACCGAGGCCTACGAGTTCCAGACCATCTACGGGCTGGAGGTCATCGTCATCCCGACCAACCGCCCGGTGCAGCGCAAGGACCACCCCGACGCGGTGTTCCTCAACCGCGCCGGCAAGTACCGCGCGGTGCTGGCCGAGATCAAGGAGGCCAATGCCAAGGGCCAGCCGGTGCTGGTCGGCACGACCTCGATCGAGGTCTCGGAGATGCTCAGCCAGCAGCTGACCGAGGCCGGCATCCACCACGAGGTCCTCAACGCCAAGCAGCACGAGCGCGAGGCCGTGATCGTCGCCCAGGCCGGCCGCCCGGGAGCGATCACGATTGCCACCAACATGGCCGGCCGCGGCACCGACATCGTGCTGGGCGGATCGTGGGAGAACGAGGTCGAGCAGCTCGAAGCCGAGACCGGCGCGCCGGTCGACGACGCCACCCGTGAACGCCTGAAGGCCGAATGGCGCGAGCGCCACGAGGCGGTCAAGGCCGCCGGTGGCCTGCACATTGTCGGCACCGAGCGCCACGAGTCCCGCCGCATCGACAACCAGTTGCGCGGCCGCGCCGGCCGCCAAGGCGACCCGGGCTCCAGCCGGTTCTATCTGTCGCTGGAAGACAACCTGATGCGCATCTTCGCCGCCGACTGGGTTCAGAAGGTGATGGCGCGGATGGGCCTGAAGGAAGACGACATCATCGAGTCGCCGCTGGTCAGCAAGCAGATCGCCAACGCCCAGCGCAAGGTCGAGGCCCACAACTTCGACATCCGCAAGAACCTGCTGGAGTTCGACGACGTCAACAACGACCAGCGCAAGGTCATCTACGGCCAGCGCGACGAGCTGCTCGACGCCGAGGACGTGAAGGAGAACATCGACGGCATCCGCGAGGACGTCGTCGCCGAGACCACGGCGCGCTTCGTGCCGCCCGGCTCGGTCGACGAGCAGTGGGACCTGCCGGGGCTGGAGGCCGCGCTGCTGGAGGAGTTCAACCTGCAGGTGGACCTGCAGGGGCTGGTCGCCAGCCGCTCGGAGATCGATGACGAGGGCATTGCCGAGCACGTCGAGGCGGCGGTCGCCAGCCATGTGCAGGCGCGCGAGCAGCAGCTCGGCCCGGAGACGATGCGCATGCTCGAGAAGCACATCATGCTGAACGTCCTCGACCAGAGCTGGAAGGAGCACCTGGCACGGATGGATTACCTTCGACAGGGCATCCACCTGCGCGGCTATGCCCAGAAGCAGCCCAAGCAGGAGTACAAGAAGGAGGCCTTCGAGCTGTTCAGCGACATGCTGGAGAAGGTCAAGCGCGAGGTCGTGACCCTGCTGGCCCGCGTCCGGATCCGCTCCGAGGAGGAGATCGCCGCGATGGAAGCGCAGGAGCGCGCGCAGGCCGAGGCACGAGCCCGGCAGATGCAGTTCCAGCACGCCGATGCCGGCGGCCTCGGCGCCGACGAGGAAGCGCAGCAGGCAGAGGCCGCCGCGCAGGCCGGCAATGCGCAGGGCAACCAGGCCTTCGCCAATGTCGGTCGCAACGATCCGTGCCCGTGCGGCAGCGGCAAGAAGTACAAGCACTGCCATGGACAGTTGGCCTGACAGAGGCTGGTCATCGCCGGCCGGGGCCGGGCGCAGGCGTCCTCGCTGATGCCTGACGATCCTGCGCCAGCGGCGGTCGCGGACCCGGCGGTAGCCCCGCCGGCGGCTGCTATCGAGGTCGTCGCCGGCGTCATCCATGACGCGCGCGGCCGGATACTGCTGACCCGCCGCACCGAGGGCCGTGACCTGGCCGGCCTGTGGGAATTCCCCGGCGGAAAGCGCGAACCCGGTGAGACGCCGGAGGTGGCGCTGGCGCGCGAACTGCACGAAGAGCTCGGCATCGAGGCCGAAGTCGGCGACCCGGTGATCGCCGTGCCGCAGGCTTACCCGCACAAGCGCTTGCGGCNCCCGGTGAGACGCCGGAGGTGGCGCTGGCGCGCGAACTGCACGAAGAGCTCGGCATCGAGGCCGAAGTCGGCGACCCGGTGATCGCCGTGCCGCAGGCTTACCCGCACAAGCGCTTGCGGCTCGACGTGCGCCGCATCCGCGACTGGCACGGCACCGCCCGCGGGCGGGAAGGCCAGGCGCTGGCCTGGGTGCCGCCGCACAAGCTCGCCAGCTACGCGATGCCGCCCGCGGACCGCCCGGTGGTCGCCGCACTGGGGGAGCCGGCCGAATACCTTGTTACGCCGGCGCCAGCGGCGGATGTCGGTAGTTGGCTGGAGTCACTTCGTCAGGCGCTGGCCGGGGGTATCCGGCGGGTCCAACTGCGTCATGGTGGTGTCTGGCGGGAGACCGGCGCCGGCGGGCAGGGCAGCGCCGTCGACTGGTCCGGCTTGGTCGAACAGGCGACGCGTCTGTGTCGCAAGGCCGGCGCGGACGTGCTGGTCAACGGCGACGCCGAACTCGCACGCGCGCACGGCGCCGGCCTGCATTTGCAAGCATCGCAACTGCATGCGCTTGGTAGCCGGCCGGTCGGGCCGGAAGTCCGTCTGGCCGCGTCATGCCACACCGCCGACGACCTGAAGGCCGCCGAGGCTCTGGGGTGCGACTTCGCCGTGGTCGGCAACCTGCGCGAGACACCGAGCCACCCCGGCCGACCCGGGATCGGCTGGGCCGGCTTCGCCCACCTGCGCGAGCAGGTCGCCATCCCCCTCTACGCGATCGGCGGCCTTGGCCGGGCCGATCTCACCGAAGCGCGCCAGCACGGCGCGCAAGGCATCGCGGCGATCCGCAGCCTGTGGCCCGACGCCTGCCCCAGCCCGCTTGTGTAGGAGCGGCTTCAGCCGCGATCGTCGTGTCACGCAAGCGTCGAAACCGCGATCGCGGCTGACCCCGCTCCTACAGGAGCAGGGTGCTAACTCGGCGCCGCCAGCGCTCGGTACAGCCCATCCAGCGCCGCGACGTGCGCATCGAGCTCCCCGACAGTCCCATCGTTGACGATCACGTCGACTGCGATCGCCAGCCGTTGCTCGCGTGTGGCCTGCACCGCGATCATCGACTCCGCCAGCGCCGCATCGACCGCATCCCGCCGCATGACCCGCTCGCGCTGGACCGCCATGTGGACGTCGACGACCAGGATACGGTCAAGCCATGGATACGCCTTGCGCCCCCCGCCTTCCGCCAACAACGGGATGGCGGCAATGGCATAGGGGCCCGGCGCTTCATCGCACTGGTCCCGCAGTTCCTGCCGGACGCGCGGATGGATGATGGCCTCGAGTTGCTGGCGTGCCGCATGGTCCACGAACACCCGCTGCCGCATTGCCGCGCGGTCGAGCGTGCCGTCGGCACCGATGACATCGTTGCCAAAGGTCGCAACGACCTCGGCCAGACCCGGCGATCCCGGCGCCACCGCCTCGCGCGCTGCAACGTCCGCGTCCGCCACGACGATGCCGAGTGCTTCGAAGCGCCGCGTAACCTCGCTCTTGCCCGACGCGATCCCGCCCGTCACCCCGATGATGTAGTCGCTCATGCCGCGCAGGATGCCACGCCGCCTACCCCACCCACCACGCCGTAGGAGCGACGTAAGTCGCGACCCACTGACAATGGGCTGGACGGTGCTCGAAGCGAGATGCCGATGCCGTCACGGGTAGCGCGTTGATCGGCTTGCTCGGAAAGGTCAGTGGGTCGCGACTTACGTCGCTCCTACACGCTCCTACGCGCTCCGGCACGTCCTGCGCGGAGCGGCCGTGCGCCTCAGCCCAGCCCGGCGTACTGCATGTAGCCGTTCACCATCGCGTCGCCCCAGAAGAACGCGATCCAGCCGGCCACGGCCAGGTAGGGGCCGAACGGAATCGGCGTGGCGCGGTCGCGGCCCTTGGCCGCCAGCCAGATCGAACCGAGGATGGCGCCGACCAGCGACGACAATAGGATGGTCGGCAGGATCCCGTTGAGCCCGGTCCAGGCACCGATGGCGGCCAGCAGCTTGAAGTCGCCGTGGCCCATGCCTTCCTTGCCGGTGAGCTGCTTGAACAACCACCACACGATCCACAGGCTCAGGTAACCGACCACCGCACCGATCAGTGCCGGCTTGGCCGGCATGTAGAGGTTGTCCACCGCAGCGATCAGGCCGAGCCACATCAAGGGCAACGTCAGCTGGTCCGGCAACAACTGCGTGCGCAGGTCGATGCCCGACAGCGCGATCAGGAACCCGGTGAACACCATCGCCCCGAAGCCCTGCCAGCCGAAGCCGAAGCGCCAGACGCAGGCGACCATTAGCAGCATCGTCAGCAGTTCGACCAGCGGGTACTGCGCCGAGATCGGCGCCTTGCAGTTGCGGCACTTGCCGCGCAGCGCCAACCAGCTGAACACCGGGATGTTCTCGTACCACGACAGCTGGTGCTTGCAGTGCGGGCAGTGCGAGCGCTCCACCACGATGCCGGGAGGCGGCGGGTCGTAGGTGTCCGGCTCTTCCAGGATCTCGTGCGCGTCGCGCTTCCACTGCCACTCCAGTCGGCGCGGCAGGCGCAGGATCACGACGTTGAGGAAGCTGCCCAGCAGGAGGCCGAAACCGGCTGCCAGCGGGAAGCCGATCTCGGGGTTCTGGTCGAGGAATGCCATTAGGCGCGCTTAAACTGCTGCAGCGAGCTTGAAGATCGGCAAATACATTGCAACCACCATGCCGCCGACAATTACGCCTAAGAACACCATGATCAAGGGCTCGAGCAGGCTTGACAGTGCATCGACTGCGTTGTTGACCTCCTGCTCGTAGAATTCGGCCACCTTGAACAACATGGTATCCAGCGCACCGGCTTCTTCGCCGATCGCGGTCATCTGGGTAACCATGTGCGGGAACAGATTGGTCTGCTTCATCGCCATGTTTACGGGGAACCCCACCGCCACGTCATCTCGAATGCGGAACACAGCCTTCTCGTAAACCGTATTGCCGGTAGCGCCGGCCACCGTGTCGAGGGCTTCTACCAGCGGCACGCCGGCCTTGAACGTGACTGCCAGCGTGCGCGAGAATCGCGCAATTGCTGAGTTGTGCATGATCTGCCCTATAACCGGCAGTTTCAGGATCAACCGGTCGAGAAAATGCGAGAACGCCGTAGAACGGTTCTTTAACATAACGAAGGCGACGATCGCAGCGGCAACTGCAAGAAAGACCGCCCACCACCAACTGACCATGAAGTCGCTCATTCCCACGACCATTTTGGTAAAGGCAGGTAATTCCGCACCAAACCCTTCAAATACCGATTCGAACTGCGGGATTACGAATACTAGGAGGATCGAGCTGACGAGGAGGGCCACAGCTACCACAGCCGCAGGGTAGAAAAGCGCCTTCTTGATCTTGCCCTTGAGCGCCTCCAGGTTCTCCTTGTATGTGGCGACGGTGTCCAACACGGTCTCGAGCACGCCGGCGGATTCGCCTGCTCGAACCAAATTGCGATAAAGCTCGTCGAACTGCACGGGATGCTTGCTGATTGCCTCGCTCAACGAAGACCCGCTTTCCACGTCAGCACGGATGGTGTTTACCAACTGCTGCATCTTCGGGTTCTTGTTGCCGCTCCCGATGATTTCCAGCGCACCAACAATGGGCACGCCGGCCTTCATCATGGTCGCGATCTGTCGGCTGAATATGGCAATGTCGAGCGGGGTGATGCGCTTGCCCGCGCCGCCGAACAACGGCTTTGGCTTCGGCCGCACGACTTTCGGCGTGATGCCCTGACGGCGCAGCTCGGCGCGCAGGAAGTTGGCGTTCTTGGCCACCTGCTCGCCCTTCATCACGACCCCGCGCTTGTCGGTGCCTTCCCAGACGAACAATGATAGAGCTTCGGCTCGACGCACAGGCGTTGCGGTCGGCTTGGTGGCGGTTCGGGTCGCGGACATGATTGGCCCCCAGTAACGCTATGGCAGTAGCAGCAATGCGGCGCGCCGGCGGCACGCCCTCCCCATTTCAGTTCACGGCTCCCCGCCGCGGCCTGCCGGCATTCGAGGGGTCAGCCCAGAATGCCGTTCGTCAGCATATCCTGCCCTTCCGCGTCCGGATAGCAACCCCGGTCACAAGTGCGCTCGGGCGACCCCCCATGCAAGGCTGCCTGGGCCTAAGTCAATCCTTGGTGACCCGGTTGATCTCCGCAAGACTGGTGACCCCCTTCCGTACCTTCATCAACGCGGATTGCCGCAGGTCCCGGATGCCCGCCTTCTGGGCCGCATCGGCGATCTGCATGGCGTTGCCGCCGGCCAGAACGATCTCCTGGATCTCGTCGCTCATCGGCATCACCTGATAGATGCCCGTCCGGCCCTTGTAACCCTCCGTACAGTCGGGGCAGCCCACGGCCTCGAAAATGTGGAAGTCCGGGCTGGCGATCTCCTCGGCATTGAAACCCTCCGCCAGCAGCGCGTGTTCGGGCAGATGCACTTCCCGCTTGCAATCGTGCAGGCGTCGGGCCAGCCGCTGTGCCACCACCAGGGTCACCGACGAGGTGATGTTGAATGGGGCCACACCCATGTTCATCAGGCGCGCGATGGTTTGCGGCGCGTCGTTTGTGTGCAGCGTCGACAGCACCATGTGGCCGGTCTGGGCCGCCTTAATGCCGATCTCGGCGGTTTCGAGGTCGCGGATCTCGCCGACCATGATCACGTCCGGATCCTGTCGAAGGAAGCTGCGCAGCGCGGCAGCGAACGTCATGCCCCGCTTGGTGTTCATCTGCACCTGGTTGATGCCCGGCACACGGATTTCCACCGGGTCCTCGACCGTCGAGATGTTGCGGGTCTCGTCGTTGAGGATGTTCAGTGCGGTGTACAGCGACACCGTCTTACCCGATCCGGTGGGGCCGGTCACCAACACCATGCCGTAGGGTTTGGCGATAGCGTTCAGGTAGAGTTCGCGCTGGTCGTCCTCGTAGCCGAGCTTCTCGATGCCCAGCTTGGCAGCGCTGCTGTCCAGAATACGGAGCACGATCTTCTCGCCGAACAAAGTCGGCAGCGTGCTCATGCGGAAGTCGATCTGCTTGGTCTTGCTGAGGTTGAGCTTGATGCGGCCGTCTTGCGGGACGCGCTTCTCGGCGATATCAAGCTGCGCCATCACCTTGAGACGCGCGGCGATGCGTTGTTGCAGCTTCACCGGCACCTTTGCGGCCTGCTTCAACAAGCCGTCGATGCGCAGGCGGACACGGTATTCGGTCTCGTAGGGTTCGAAGTGGATGTCGGACGCACCGCGGCGAATCGCGTCGACAAGAACCTTGTTGATGAACTTGACGACCGGGGTATCGTCGGTTTTGGCGTCGACACCGGTGTCACCTCCGGCGACTTCGTCGTCGCTGCCAACCTCGAGTGTTTCCAGCCCCTCATCGTCCCCGCCCATGCTTTCGCTGAGCGAGTCTGCCGACTCCAGCCAGCGATCGATATGGCGCCGGATGCTGTCTTCGTCGACGAGGATGGCCTCAACCGTGAGGTTGGTCTGGAACTTGATCTCGTCCAAGGCCTGGATATTCGTTGGATCGGAAATGCCAACGAACAGCCGGTTGCTCCGTTTGAACAACGGAAGGACGCAATGTTTGCGCAGCAGTTCCTCCTTGACCAGCTTGACCGCAGTCAGCGCTGGGTCGATTGCCGACGGGTCCACCAGCGGCACGCCGAACTCGATGGAGTTGGCGGCGG
Organism: Lysobacter zhanggongensis; assembly: GCF_046638635.1. Taxonomy (NCBI): domain Bacteria; kingdom Pseudomonadati; phylum Pseudomonadota; class Gammaproteobacteria; order Lysobacterales; family Lysobacteraceae; genus Lysobacter; species Lysobacter zhanggongensis. Next base: position 55,286 of record NZ_JBJXHK010000005.1, on the reverse strand, counting down.
CCATCTGTGGCGGCGCCACCAAACGGTTGTCGAGCAGGTAGTTGGTCAGCGGCTTCCGTTGAGTGGTCGCGGCAGACATGGCTTGTCGGGCAATCGCCTCGTCCAAGGCGCCATCAAGCACCAATCGGCGGGCGATCCCCGTGATTCCAACAAGATTAGATGGCGGGAGCGGCGGCATGTGCGGAAGGTACCCATATCTCAGTCATGCACATATAACACGGCGATGCTTTCGCACCTATCCAGCTCGTGGCAAAAAAAAGAGGGCTGCGAAAAACGCAGCCCTCTGATGTAGCGCAATCGAACTATTACGGGGCGGTACAGCCACCCGGAAGATACGAGTCCTTCCAAGAGGCAGGACGGTTGATCACCGTGCAAGCCCAAGTACCGTCTGCTGCCCGCGCCAGATTCACAACAGCGGTCGCCACGCGCGGGTTACCGGCGAGGGTGCACTGGAGCGCATTGGCATGAACGCCCGCAGCGGGGGGGTTCACGGTCTGGGTCGAGCAGCGCGCAGTCGTGCCCGCAAGGCCCATGTTCGCGGCGGTGTAATAGGCAGCTGCCTGGCCTTCATTGACGCCGACTTCGTACGCAGTCTTCGCGCCAGTGATTTCGGCCAAGCCGCTGGTAACTTGGGACTTCGCGACATAGTCCTGATACGCCGGCAGCGCGATCGCGGCCAGGATGGCGATGATCGCAACGACGATCATCAGTTCGATGAGGGTAAAGCCCTTCTGGTTCTTCATGATGTTTCCCCTAGGAGTGATGGTACTTCACGTGCCGTCTGAACCAGCGTTCCGGTCCTCGGGCTGCCGTGCTCAGTGGCACGTGCCAATTAGACTACGCACCAAGCGTGCCAACTCAATTTCTTGAGACTTTGTGTCGTGAACTGGAGAGCCCGTCACGATTGGGCCGGGACTGCGTCGGGCAGGGTGACGCGGAGGGGCTAGTTGGGTGTTTCGAGGTGACGTGGGGGGTCACTTTGCGGGCTTTGATCGCGGCTGAAGCCGCTCCTGCGGGCCCAGTTGGGTCGCACTCGGATCAGTCGATCCCGAGCTTCTTGAGCTTGTAGCGCAGGGCGCGGAAGGTGATGCCCAAGGCCGCGGCAGTGCGGGTCTTGTTGTAGCGGTTTTCCTGCAACGCGTGCTGGATGGCGGCGCGTTCGATCTCCTCGATGTACGAGGGCAGGGCGCTGGTAGCGGTGTCGCGCGGGTCGACCGTGCGCGGATCGATGCCGTTGGCGGCCGCGGCGCCCTGGGGCGTCTGCGGCGGCTGCGGAGCCGCCGCCTGCGGAACGGGGGTCAGCCGCGGCAGCGACAGGTCGTCGGCGCCGAGTACGTCGCCGTCGGCCAGGGCCAGGGCGCGCTCGAGGATGTTCTCCAGCTCGCGCACGTTCCCGGGGAAGGCGTACTGCTGCAGGGCTTCGATGGCATCGTCACCGAGCCGCGGCGTCGGGCGGTCGAGGTGCCCCGACAGGCGGGTCAGGATCTTGTCGCACAGACCCGGGAGGTCTTCGCGGCGTTCGCGCAGCGGCGGCACGCGCAACTCGATCACGTTGATGCGGTAATAGAGGTCCTGGCGGAAGCGGCCGTCGGCCACCATCGGGGCCAGGTCCTTGTGGGTCGCCGACAGGATGCGGACGTCCACGGTGACTTCGGCGTTGGCACCGACCGGGCGGATCGACTTTTCCTGGATGGCACGCAGCAGCTTGACCTGCATTGCCAGCGGCAGCTCGGCGACCTCGTCGAGGAACAGCGTGCCACCGTCGGCGCTCTGGAACAGGCCCGGCTTGTCGGCGTGGGCGCCGGTGAAGCTGCCCTTCTTGTGGCCGAAGAACTCGCTTTCCATCAGCTCCGACGGGATCGCGCCGCAGTTGACCGGCACGAACGGCCCGGTGGCGCGGCCGCCTTCGGCGTGGATGGTGCGCGCGACCAGCTCCTTGCCCACGCCGGACTCACCGGCGATGTACACCGGTGCCTGGCTGCGGGCCACCTTGCCGATGGTCTGGCGCAGCGTGGTCATCGCCGGCGACTCGCCATACAGGCGCGAAGCGACCGCGTCGGCCGCGGGCGCATGCGGTTCGTTGAGTTCCAGTGCGTGGCGGACGAGGTCGCGCAGCACGGTCAGCTCGACCGGCTTGGAGACGAAGTCGAACGCGCCCGCCTTCAGCGCCTCGACCGCGTCTTCGACATTGCCGAACGCGGTGATCATCGCGACCGGCGTGTTGGGGAACTTCTGGGTGATCTCGGCAATGAGGTCGATGCCCGAGCCGTCCGGCAGGCGCATGTCGGTCAGGCAGAGGTCATAGCGGTTGCGCGCAAGCTGGTTGCGGGCGTCGGCCAGACTGGATGCGGTGTCGCAACGCAGGCCCATGCGGCCGAGCGTCATTACGAGCAGCTCGCGAATGTCGCGCTCGTCGTCGATCACCAATGCACTGCGGGTTTCTGACATCCGATCCTCCATCCGTCACGATAGCTTAACAAGCTGCAACGGCAAAACTTCAGCAATGGCGCACGTTTCGGCCCGGTTGGAGGCGGTGCGCGGGGTGTCTCAGGGCACGCCCCGACGGCGGGCCGATACCGGATATCGGCCGGGTTCGGATAAGCTTTAGGCCGTCTATGGAGAGACGTGCAAATGAACAGCGGAAGTTCTGTTCCTGGCGCGGTGCTGGCCGCGCTGTCGCGCTTTACCGGCGCCGACCGCCTGTATTCGCTTGATCTCGAGCGCCCGCCGGGCCGCTTGGGCGACACGCTGGTGGTGGATCGCTGGTGGGGCCGGGATGCCCTGTCCGACGGGTTCGAGTGGTGGGTCGATGTGTTTTCGGTCGATGCCTCGCTGCCGTTGGATGACCTGGTCGCCCAGCGGGCAACGCTCTGGACCCGTGCCGCCGACGGTTCGCGCATCCCGCGGACAGGGTTGGTCCGCGAGGCGGTTTGCGTCGGGTCCGACGGCGGTCTGGCCCGCTACCGGCTGTGTCTTGTGCCCTGGTCGTGGCTGCTGACGCAGGGGCGCCACAGCCGTGTGTTCCAGGATCGGACGGTGCTCGAGATCCTCGCAGCGGTGTTTGCCGGTTATGCGCCCTACGCCGCCTGGCGGGTAGCCGACGAGGTGGGACCGTTCCTCGCGGATGTGCGGCGGCGCAGCTATTGCGTGCAGTACCGGGAGAGCGATTTCGACTTCGTCAGCCGACTGCTGGCCGAGGAAGGCTTGGGTTGGCGCATCGAGGAAGCCGACGATGCTGCGGCCGGGCACCAGTTGGTGGTGTTCGCGAGCAGCGCGGAATGTCCGCAGGACCCGACCGCCGAGCTCGGTGGCGTTGTGCGGTTCCATCGTAGTGACGCCGCCGAGTCCAGCGACGCCATCCAGGCGCTTGGCCGCTGCGTCGGGATTGGTTCGGGTGCAATCACGCTGGTGAGCCCGGACTACAAGGGCGGGGTGGTGGGCATCACAACTCCTTTATGGCACGGTGCCGACCCGGCCGCGGCCCTGGAGGCCTACGACCCGCCGGGCGCCTACGCCTTCGCTGACCATGCCGCGGCGGCGCGCTACGCCGGACTGATGGCCGATGCCGACGTGGCGCGCCGGGAAGAATGGATCGGCCAGTCGACTGTGCGCAGCTTTCGTGCCGGCCGCTGGCTGGCGGTGCGGACCGCGGCCGCTGCCCTCGTCGTTGGGATGCCGGACGAACTACTGCTGGTCACGCTGAAGCAGGCCGGCGTCAACAACCTGCCCGACACGCTGCGCGATCTGCTGCCCAGGCTCCCGATGGCGCTGGAGCCCGGTTCAAACGCACCGTCGCGCGCGTCCTGGGAGGCCGTGTGGGCGCGCGCCGAGGCGGTTGGCCATGGCAACACCTTCACCGCGGTGCCGCGAACCGTGTCGTGGCGGCCAGTACTGGCCGACGGCACCGGCGGGCGGATGAACCCCCGGCCCACCGCCCCCGGCTACCAGGCCGCGATCGTCGTTGGCGCGGATGGAGGAACGACGGGGGAATTGCACAGCGACGCGCTTGGTCGGGTGCGCGTGCGCTTCCATTTCCAGCACGACCCGGGTGCCGAAGCCGCCTCGGACAGCTGCTGGCTGCGCGTAAGCCAGCGCTACGCTGGCCCCGGCGTCGGCAGCCAGTTCCTGCCACGGACCGGGCAGGAAGTGCTGGTGGGCTTCCTCGAGGGCGACATCGACCGGCCGATCGTGGTCGGCAGCCTGTACAACGGCCAGGGCGACGGCGGCGTCCCACCCACGCCGGGGGGCGAGTCGGCATCGGCACCGCGGGACGATCAGTTCGGCCTCGCCAGCGATCATCGCCCCAGCGCACAGGGCAACCTCGCCGGCGGCAATGCGCCCGCCTGGCATGGCATGAGCGGCGACGGTGCGGGCCACCGCAACCGGGCGGCGCTGTCGGGGTTCAAGAGCCGGGAATTCTCCAGCACCGGTCACAATCGTCTGGTCTTCGATGACACAACCGGCCAGCTGCGCCTGCAATTGGCCACGACCCAGGCCGCCAGCCAGCTCAACCTCGGTCACCTGATCCACCAGGCCGACAACTTCCGCGGGAGCTTCCGCGGCGAGGGCTTCGAGCTGCGGACCGACCAATGGGGCGCCATCCGTGGCCAGCGCGGGTTATGGGTCAGCGCCTATGCCAATCACCCCGGGGCACCCGCGGGCGAACACGTGGCGGCCGCCGCATTGCTCAAGCAGGTGACGCGGATGGCGCAGGCATTCAACGACCTTGCCGGCACCCATCTGACGGTGAAACTGGCAGCCCATCAGGGCGCAGCCCGGTCAGGCCAGTCGATGTTGAGCGATGAACTGGCTCCGCTGCCCGCCCTCCAGGCAAGTGCGGCAACTACCGTCGACGGCGGCAACTACCACCAAGCCCAGGCCGAGGCCCGGCAACGCAAGTCCACCGCCGGAGCAAAACGCGTCCCGCATACAGGCGACGCCCTGCTGGGCCTTTCGGCGCCGGCAGGTATTGGCCTCGTTGCCGGCCTGAGCCTGCACTGGAGCGCCGGCGAGACGCTCACCGTAGCGAGCGGCGCCGATAGCAACCTGACCGTCGCCGGTGACCTGCGCATCCATGCCGGACAGGCGATCGGGTGGCTGGCGGGCGCGACCGAGGGTGCCCCTACCGGCGCCCACGCTCTGGCACTGGCGAGTGCCGAGGGCGAGCTGCAACTGGAGGCGCAGAACGACCTGCTCAAACTGGAGTCAAAGGAGCATCTGAAGGTCGTAAGTGCCAGCGCCGAAGTCGAACTGGCCGCCGGCAAGGCCGTGCACCTGGCGACCGAAGGCGGTGCGACGATCACGATCGAAGACGGGAATATCAGCGTGGCGTGTCCCGGGCGGATGAAGGTGCATGCGGGGAAGAAGTCGTTTATGGGCGGGGCGCATCTCTCGCGCGAGATGAACTCATGGCCGACTTCCGAGTTCAGTCGGCGGGCACGGGTGACCTTGCCCGATGGCACTCCCGCGTCGGGATACCAATATGAACTGGAACGCTCAGATGGAGCGCTTATATCAGGCGTTACAGATTGCGACGGGAGAATCCCAGTGCAGCACGGCTTGTCGCTTGAGTCCGTGCGAATTCGGATTGCTAGAAGGAGTGGCGCGCAGTGAAAAATCCGGTTATGGACGCAGTTCAGAGTGAGGACGGGCTGTGGACTGCGAGTTTCAAATTAGTGCCGGGTCGTATTGGTGGGGAACTAACGATCGCACTTCGTAAACAATGTGCGTGCAGCCGCCCGATTACGCTCGTAGAGTTGAGGGATGGCCTAAAAAATCTGGGGCGCGATGAGCTGTTCTCAAAATCCCATCTCGGTCTGCGCGGGCTTGCTTGGGAAAATTTTCTTCAATGCCTCAACGAATCCATGGAAAGCTACGGCATTGTGGAGTGTATCGACAAGGCTCACTTCCTCGCTCAGGTGGCGGCGGAATCGGATAGCCTAAGAACGACTGCCGAGTATCGTAATCGCGATGGGAGCAACCCGTCTCGCTGGAGCCGCTACAGCGGAGGCGCGCGGTATCACGGTCGCGGGCTGATCCAGTTAACGCACGATCACAACTATCGGAAGTACTCAGAATACGTGGGGGTGGATTACGTGTCAGAGCCAGACATGGTCGGGAGTCAGATCGAGGTGGCCGTGGATTCCGCCTGCTGGTACTGGCGTAAGGGGTCCGCGTGGGGCGACTTATCGTCTCGCGCCCGATCCAATGACTTCATCATGGTAACGGTGGGCGTCAATGGCGGGTTTAATCACTACGCCCAACGGAAGCAGCATCTGCAATCGCTCGCGGAGGTATTCTCTGTGCACTCTTGTGGGGTGCATGCTGGCGCGAACTTCGACATCTACAATTTCGTGGACAGTGCCTTGAGTAGAACTCGCAACGGGCCAATTGTCTGGCGACGGGATTTGGGTGAGTGCGATGCACTGTGATATGACGGCGGTCGCAGGGACGCTCATCGGGATGGCTTTGGCAGCATGCGCAGCAATACAGGAAGATGTGGAATCAAGCAGGCTGGCTCGTTACGAAAACGGCGAAAATATTCAATTGTCTGTCGGTCGGCAGGTGACGTTGTCTGTCGCGAATGGATACGCAGGAGTGAAGGAGGATGGGCGTGAGGTCCGACTTTCCGGCCTCGATTTCGAAACGACCCATGCCTTGGTCGGCGATCTGACAGGGGACGGGACGAGAGAGATTTTGATAGAAGTGCTCCCTTCCCTGTCCGGTAGTTGCTACGAACTCTGGGTTACGGCAGATTCCGGCTTCATTCCTCATGAAGACCTTTTTTGCAACCCTACCCTAACCGTGGACGGTTTCCTGATTTCAAATGAAAAAGTTGGGCCTCATACTCGCATTACCGAGTATCGAGCAAGCCGCGCGGGCATGTTGTACTGGATAAGCCGCCAAGAACCATTGAGTCCGGATTTCGCCCGGCTGGTCAGATCCTCGGATGATTCGGCAGGCGAAGTGATTTTCCTGGGATTGCCGGAGTGCGGAGAGGCCAGAGTAGCGATGCCACACCCGGTTAGGGTGGCGGAAACGCCCGGTGCGGATCGCGAGATGGTTGTGACAGGGGAACTGCTCATCATTGAAGTAATTGACGACGGTTTATGGGGCGAGTTGGTTCAGGTAGAGGCGAGTGATGGAACGAGAGGTTGGCTACCTACCTCCCGGCTTGGAGATCTCGAGGCCGCGGCGAAGAAGCAATGCGAGAGCGTACGGAGCGCTACGTCGGGTTGAACCTCATTACCGTAGCCGCCAAGCCTTCCCGCACCCAAGCCCGCGATTCGTTCGCCGGTTCCGCCGAGGTGTGGCGTAGCAAAATTGGAGTGTCCGTTCTGATCGGCGTGATCGGCTGTGCGCACGGCCAGCCGAGAGAGCAGTACACGCTGGTCGAAGGATCGCTGAACATCGGTGCGGTAGCGATTGTTGACCTGGGCCCTCCAGCGGCGACCTACCGGACGACTTTGATTCGGCGAGACGGGTCCCAGTTCCTGGTCCGCGAAAGCTTCACCAATGACAAACGTGTGCTGATGGTTGAACTGCGGCCGGGGCGCTTGGCAGGCACAGTGGTGAGCATCCATCAGGACTTGATGGCGGTGGATGCCTCAGGGGCTCCCGGCTGGACGGGTGTGAAAGCCCTGAACTCCGGAATCGTGATCGATGATGGACTCTGGGACCGGGTGTTTGAAATCACCGACGCACTGCCATCCCCGAGGCCTGTCAGTTCGCGTGCCCGATTGGGCACCGTCGTCGCTGTCCGCACCTACAGGGACCACTTGGCGGTCGGCGAACATCGGATGTTTTCCCCGACGGCGCCCGAGGCTCACGTTGATGCAGCCCGCCTGGGCACCCTGCCTAGATGCGATGAACTTCTGGAAGCCGGGGCGCTGGCGCGCTACGCGGTGGTGCTTGCGGATCAACGGATCATTGATGTGTCACTCCAAGGCCCCCGGGGGGAGGGCTTGACGGGTACCTACAAAGTGCTCGGCACGAGCGAAGCCATTCCTCTGGTGGGCAGGCGCACCGGGAGCAACCTTGCGCTGCGCTCAACGGCTGGAGAAATCCTCTTCGACGGGCGTCGACACGGTCCAATGTTCGCCGGGACCTGGATCGCGCCCGGACAAGCAACGGTCGAGGCAGTCCTGGGCTGCGCACTATGGTGAGAACCTCAGGTTTCGTGCGTGGGGCACCCGGCGTCAAACCCACTTGCTTGCAGCCATACGCCGTTGCGGCGCTGTTCCTCCTGGTGTCGAGCGGGTGCGACCAAGGCCTCCCGGATAATCCATGCCGGGTCGAGCTCGCCGCGGTGCGCCCTACGGATTCTGCGTCGGTCGATATCGAACTGCTGATGCCGGGCATCGTCGACCAGTTGGGCGCCGAGCCTTACTGGTCCGATGTACCGTCCATTGCTACCGCTTGCCAGGCTCCGAAAGTTTATCCTGGTGGACTGGTTCGTTCGCAGGCGAATGCGCTCGATCGGGCAAAGGCGGTTGCGCGGTTTCGGACTGGCGAAGTATCGGGGATCTTGTTTGCGTATCCCTCCCAGGGGATGGAGGAGTCCGTGACCGGCATTGCGGTCGCGCTGGTTGAGTACCCATCCAACGGAGTCCCGGGGCGGGTATATAAGGCCTCCGAACTTCTGAATGACGAAGGCTGGGGTCACCTCACCAAGAGCCGGTTCCTTGGTAATGGCATCGAGCGGTGTACCCAGGAAATCGCCTACGTCACCTATGCGGACAATGGGGACATCCTGGGCGAACTCGCGGTGCCCAACCGGAGCCCTCCCTACTGCGAACAGATCGTGCAGTTCCCACGATAGTGCTTAAGCGTGGCCGGCGCGCGGTACCACTCACGAGTGATTCAAAGTGCCGTCCTATCTAACTTCCCCCGTACCCCAGCCCCCGACAACCGGACCCTGAAGCAACTTCCACCCGCCGGCAGCGGCACGAAGTCCAACGACGCCTGGTTGGCCCGGCACAGTTCGCGGGCGATGTAGAGGCCCAGTCCTGTGCCGTGGCCGGAGGTGGTGAAGAACGGCCGGAACAGTTGCCGGGCGACGCCCTCGGCGATGCCCGGGCCGCGGTCGATGACGTCGATCAGCGGCTGCTGGTGGCTGTCCAGCTCGACATGGACGGTCACACGGGCTGGCTCGCCGGGCATGCGGCCGTAGGTCAGGGCGTTGTGCACCAGCACCGTCAGCACCTGGTGCAACTGGCGCGGGTCGACCAGTGCGGCGATCTGCGGCCGTTCGGCGCTGGCGCGCAGGGTGTCGTTCTCGAGCGGGTGGCCGGCGCGGTAGTCATCGACGAAGTGGCGGACGAAGCCGGCCAACTCGACATACTCCGGCTTGGCCGGTTCGCGCCGGGCCAGGCCGAGCACGTTCTCGACGATGCCGTTCATGCGCACGCCCTGCTGGCGGATGATTTCCAGCAGGCGGCGGTCGGCGGTGGCGACGTCGTCGGATTCCTCCAGCAACTGCACCGCGTAGTTGATCGCGGCGAGCGGGTTACGGATCTCGTGGGCCAGGCTGGCCGAAAAACGCCCGAGCGTGGCCAGGGTCATCGACTCGGCCCGGCGCGACACCAGCGAGGTGTCGTCCAGGAACACCAGGGTCTGGTCGCTACCAGCCAGCAGGCGGGTGAAGCGCGGGACGATTTCGGGCTGGTCGGGCGCCACCTGCAACGGGGTCTCGTCGGCCTTGCCATCCTGGCGCCAGGCGGCCAGCCGCCGGGCGAGCTCGGGCAGGGCGACGCCGAGGTCGCGGTGGCCATCGCCGGCATCGCCCAGCAGCAGCGTCGCGGCCTCGTTGGCCAGGCGCACGCGGTTGTGCCCGTCGACCAGCAGTACGCCGGTGCGCAGCCGGCGGATGATCAGTTCGTTGACCTCGGTGAGGTGGGCGGTCTCGACACCGCGCCGCTCGGCCAGGTCGTAGCTCGCGCGCATCTGGCGGCCGAGGATGCTGGTGAGCGTGGCCAGCGCGATGTAGGCGACGGCGAACATCAGCGGCTCGGCAACCATCCGGTCGGTCTCGTCGATCAGTGCCGTCCACGCGTACTCGCCGATGATCCCGGCCACCGCGACGAGCGCCGCGCCCAGCCCGTAACGGGCGGGCAGCAGCAGGGCCGCGGCGCCGACGTTGAACATCAGCATCAGGGCGATGCCGGTACCCGCCGCGGGCACGGCATGGATGGCCAACAGGCCGAACAGCAAGTCGGTGGAGATACCTGCCAGCGTCGCAACGCGAAGGTCGCCGCGGCGGCCGAACACGAACAGCAACACCGCCATGACCAGGTAGGACAGGGCGACGGTCGGGGCCAGCAGTTCGTGGCGCGGCGGGCCGAGCATGTCGGCGACCGGCCCGAACAGCACCAGCACCAGCATCATCGCCTCGAGCAGCCGGTACAGCGTGTAGAAATGCAATTCGCGGCGCAGTGCGCTGTCGGCGTCCCCGGCGTCGGTCGCAATGGCTGGCGGCAAGCGTGGTTTCCCCGGATCGATACCCCGGCGCGAGTATAGGCACAGCATGGCCTGCAGGCCGGGTTTTGCCCGGCCCGGCCCGATCGGCGACAATGGCCGGCCCCCTCGCGCCCGCGCCGCTGCCGGTTGCCTCCGCGTCGGGTGACTCTTCAACTCCCCTCGGTGACGCATGAACTTTCACGAATACCAGGCAAAGCAACTGTTTGCCGAATACGGCATTGCTGTGCCGGCCGGGCGCATCGCGCGCACTCCCGAAGAGGCCGTCGAGGCCGCCAAGTCCATTCCCGGCGACCTGTGGGTGGTCAAGGCCCAGATCCACGCCGGCGGCCGCGGCAAGGCCGGCGGCGTCAAGCTGGCCAAGAACTTTGATGAAGTGAAGCAGTACGCCGCGGCGATGCTCGGCACGAAGATGGCGACCTACCAGACCGCCGGCGTCGAGCTGCCGGTCGACACGGTGCTGATCTCCGAGGGCACCGACATCGACAAGGAGCTGTACCTCTCCGTGCTGGTCGACCGCGGGACCCAGTCGGTCACGTTCATCGCCTCGGCCGAGGGCGGCATGGACATCGAGCAGGTCGCCGAGGAAAACCCCGACGCGATCAAGACCATCAACGTCAACTACGTCGAAGGCCTGCAGCCGTACCAGTGCCGCGCGCTGGGCTTCGACCTGGGGCTGAACGCCAAGCAGGCCAACCAGCTGGCCAAGATCATGCTCGGCCTGTTCAAGCTGTTCCACGAGAAGGACCTGGCGCTGGTCGAGCTGAATCCGCTGGCGATCCTCACCGACGGCAACCTCGCGGTGCTCGACGGCAAGATCAACTCCGACGACAACGCCAACTTCCGCCACCCGGACCTGGTCGCCATGCGCGACATCCGCCAGGAGGACGAGACCGAGGTCAAGGCCAGCCAGCACGACCTCAACTACGTGACCATGGACGGCAACATCGGCTGCATGGTCAACGGCGCAGGCCTGGCGATGGCGACCATGGACGTCATCAAGCTCAACGGCGGCGAACCGGCGAACTTCCTCGATGTCGGCGGCGGCGCCACCAAGGAGCGCGTGACCGAGGCGTTCAAGCTCATCCTGTCCAGCGACAAGGTCGAGGCGATCTTCGTCAACATCTTCGGCGGCATCGTGCGCTGCGACATGATCGCCGAGGGCATCATCGCCGCGGTCAAGGAAGTCGACGTCAAGGTCCCGGTGATCGTGCGTCTGGAAGGCACCAACGTGGAGCAGGGCAAGGCGCTGCTGCAGAACTCCGGCTTGGCGATCACGCCGGCCGACGACATCAACGATGGCGCCCGCAAGGCGGTCGCCGCCGTTTCGGGCAAGTGAGGCGGGACTGACATGAGCGTTTTGATCAACAAGGACACCAAGGTCATCGTCCAGGGCTTCACCGGCTCGCAGGGCACCTTCCACGCCGAGCAGATGCTCGAGTACGGCACCAAGGTCGTGGGCGGCGTGACCCCGGGCAAGGGCGGCACCGAGCACCTCGGGCTGCCGGTATTCAACACCGTGCAGGACGCGGTCGACGCGACCGGCGCCGATGCCTCGGTCATCTACGTGCCGCCGCCGTTCGCGGCCGACGCGATCCTCGAGGCGGCCGATGCCGGCATCAGGGTCATCGTGTGCATCACCGAGGGCATCCCGGTGCTGGACATGCTGCGCGTCAAGAACGTCCTCAACGACTTCGACGACGTGACCCTGATCGGGCCCAACTGCCCCGGCGTGATCACCCCGGGCGAGTGCAAGATCGGCATCATGCCGGGCCACATCCACAGCGTGGGCAAGGTCGGCATCGTGTCGCGCTCGGGCACCCTGACCTACGAAGCGGTCAAGCAGACCACGTCGGCCGGCCTCGGCCAGTCGACCGTGATCGGCATCGGCGGCGACCCGATCAACGGCACCAGCTTCATCGACGCGCTGAAGCTGTTCCAGGACGACCCGCAGACCGAGGGCATCATCATGGTCGGCGAGATCGGCGGTTCGGCCGAGGAAGAGGCGTCCGAGTTCATCGCCCAGTACGTGACCAAGCCGGTGGTCGGCTTCATCGCCGGCGCCAGCGCCCCGAAGGGCAAGCGCATGGGCCACGCCGGCGCGATCGCGTCGGGCGGTTCGGGCACGGCCGAGGGCAAGTTCGCGGCGATGGAAGCGGCCGGCGTCACCACGGTGAAGTCGCCGGGCGATCTCGGCGAGGCGATCGCCAAGCGCCTGGCGAAGTAAGCCGACGCGGGTTCGAAGAAGGCCACCTCCGGGTGGCCTTTTTCGTTGGCGCGGCTTCCAGTTGAAACGGCGACTTCACGGCATCGAACGCGGTTCTGGGACAATGCCCGGGACCCGAACCTGACGGCACGCCGCCATGAGCCAACCCATCCGCATCGCCCTCGCCCAGTTCGACTTTCCGGTCGGGGCCGTGTTCGACAACGCCGACCGGATCATCGAGTACATCATCGAAGCGCGCGACGAATACGGCGCGGACCTTGTGCTGTTCCCGGAGCTCGCGCTCAGCGGCTACCCGCCAGAGGACCTGCTGCTGCGCCCGGGCTTCCTGCGCGACTGCCATGTCGCAATGGAACGCATCGCCGCCGCGGCGACCGGCGTCACCGCGATTGTCGGCTGGCCGGAGACCGCGGGGTCGGTGGTGTACAACGCCGCCAGCATCCTGCGCGGCGGCCGTATCGAACACACCTACCGCAAGCGCGAGCTCCCCAACTACGCGGTGTTCGACGAGCGCCGCTACTTCGTGGTCGACCCCGACGGCGGCGACTGCGTGTTCGAGCTCAACGGCGTCCGCTGCGGGCTGCTGGTCTGTGAGGACATGTGGTTTGCCGAGCCGCTGCACACGACGGTGGAGGCCGGTGCCGAGTTGATCCTGTCGATCAACGCCTCGCCATTCGAGCGCGACAAGCACGCGCGGCGCGATGCCCTGCTGGAAGACGCGACCCGTCGCTATGGCGTTGCGATCGCCTACGTCAATTGCGTCGGCGGCCAGGACGCGGTGGTGTTCGACGGCGGCTCGCTGGTGGCCGATGCCGACGGCACCGTGCGGCCGGCCGCGGCGGCGTTCACCGAGCAGATGCTGGTGGTCGACTTCGACCCCGCAACCCGCGGTTTCCGCTCGGTGGAGTGGATGGAGGACGGCGACGAGAGCCGCGACGCGCTCGCCTGGCGCGCGGTGGTGCGCGGTACCCGCGACTACGCGATCAAGAACGGATTCAAGAAGGCATGGCTGGGCCTGTCCGGCGGCCTCGACTCGGCGGTTTGCCTGGCCATCGCGGTCGACGCCCTGGGTGCGGAGAACATCACCGCGGTGCGGATGCCGTCGCGCTACACCGCCGGCGTCTCCAACGACCTGGCGGCCGAGCAGTGCGCCGAGCAGGGCGTGAAGCTGCTGACCCTGCCGATCGAGAAGCCGTTCCAGGGCTATCTGGACACTCTCGCGGAGCTGTTCGAGGGCCTGCCGGTGGACACCACCGAGGAGAACCTGCAGTCGCGGGTGCGCGGCGCGATGCTGATGGCACTGACCAACAAGTTCCACGGCCTGCTGCTGACCACCGGCAACAAGAGCGAGTACGCGGTCGGTTACGCGACCATCTACGGCGACATGGCCGGCGGCTATGCGCCGCTCAAGGACCTCTACAAGACCGAGGTCTACGAACTGGCCCGCTGGCGCAACACGGTCGGCGACCCGGTGATCCCGACCGGGGTGATCGAGCGCCCGCCCTCGGCCGAACTGCGTGCCGACCAGAAGGACCAGGATTCGCTGCCGCCGTACGACGTGCTCGACGCGATCCTGGCGCGCTACATCGACCTGGAGCAGTCGCGCGAGGAGATCACCGCGGCCGGGTTCGCCGCCGACACGGTCGACCGGGTGCTGAACCTGGTGCGCGTGGGCGAGTGGAAGCGCCACCAGGCCGCACCCGGGCCGAAGGTCTCGCGCCGTGCATTCGGTCGCGAGCGCCGTTACCCGATCAGCAACGGGTACCAGGGGTAGGCGGCCTCCGCCATGCATCCGTAGGAGCGGCTTCAGCCGCGATCGGATGTCGGGTCGCCTCTGTCGTTTCGTGATCGCGGCTGAAGCCGCTCCTACGGGGTTCGGTGGGGGATTCCGGAACAAACAAACGCCGCCCGGAGGCGGCGTTTTGTTGATCGAGCGCTGCGCGGTCAGTCGTTGTCCAGGGCCGACTTCTCGCCCGCGAACGGGTTGAGCTTGCGCCAGTTGCTCGGGTAGTCCGGCCAGTCGCCGCGCAGGTACGGGTGGCCCGGCTCGTTCTGCTCGAGCACCCGGCGTGCGTCGGTGGCCAGCTGCTCGTTACCGAGCCCGGTGTAGGCGGCAGCGAGTGTGGCGACGGCGTCGTTCTGGTAGCTGCTCTGCGGGTAGGTCTCCAGCAGGTAGGTTGCCCGCTCGGCGGCGGCGACGTAGGCGGTGCGGCGCAGGTAGTACAGCGCGGCGTCCAGCTCGTGGCGGGCGAACAGGTCGCGCAGCTTCGCCATGCGCAGCTCGGCGTCGGCGGCATAGCGGCTGTGCGGGTAGCGGGTCGTGACGATCTGGAAGTCGTTGAACGCCTGCATCGGCGTGGCCAGGTCGCGCCGGCTCGCGTCGAGCGACCAGACCCGCTGCAGGAACACCGTGTCACGGCTGGAGTTCACCAGTCCGCGCAGGTAGTACATGTAGGAGGCCATGCGATGGGTCGGGTAGGTGCGCAGGAAGCGGTCGATGCTGCTGATCGCGTCCTCGTGCTTGCCCGACTTGTACTGGGCGTAGGCCGTCTCCACCAGCGCCTGCTCGGTGTAGGGGCCATAGGGGTACTGCGCGACCAGCCGCTTGAAGGTGGTCTCGGCGCTGGCCCAGTTGCCGCGGGTCATCGAGGTGTGGGCCTTCTCGTAAAGCTGCTCGACCGGCACGCCTTCGTTGGCTTCCTCGTCCTTGAACATCTTGCCGAAACGGGCGCAGCCGCTGGCGAACACCACCAGGGCCAGCAGCAGGACGATGGTCCGCAGGGAGGGACGCAGCGGGGTGGGGCGATCGGTCATGGTCGAGAATCAACGGGCGCCGGGGGCACGAAGCGCCGATAATAGCAGTCCCGCGCGCAGCGCCCTTAACCCGGACATTCCGATGACCGAACCCGCCATCGCCTTGCAGGCCGTGGTTCCCGACGCCTCCGCGGGGCGGCGGTTCGACGCCGTGCTGGCCGAGTTGTTTCCCCAGTATTCACGCTCGCGGCTGGCCACCTGGATCAAGTCGGGGCAGGTCCTGCTCGACGGCCAGGAGGTGCGCCCGCGCGACCCGGTGCACGGCGGCGAGACCGTCAGCGTCAATGCCGTGTTCGAGATCCAGACCCGCTCCGAGCCCCAGGACATCGCCCTGGAGGTGCTGTTCGAGGACGAGCACGTCATCGTCATCGACAAGCCGGCCGGGCTGGTGGTCCACCCGGGTGCGGGCAACCCGGACGGCACCCTGGTCAACGCACTGCTGAACAAGGACCCCTCGCTCAATGCCCTGCCGCGTGCCGGCATCGTCCACCGGCTCGACAAGGACACCTCGGGGGTCATGGTGGTGGCCCGCACGCTGGTCGCCCACACCGCGCTGGTTGACCAGCTGTCAGCCCGCGACGTGCATCGGCAGTACCTGGCCGTGGTGTCGGGCGCCCTGGTCTCGGGTGGCACCGCCGACGCGCCGATCGACCGCCACCCGCGCGACCGCATCCGGATGGCGGTGCGCGACAACGGCCGCGACGCGGTGACCCATTACCGCCTGCGCGAGCGCTTCCGCGCCCACACGCTGCTGGAGTGCAGGCTGGAGACCGGCCGCACCCACCAGATCCGCGTGCACATGGCGCACCTCAAGCACCCGATCATCGGCGACCCGCTGTATGGGGGCTCGCTCAAGCTGCCGCGTGGCGCCACCGACGCACTCGTGTCCGCGTTGCGCGGGTTCCGCCGCCAGGCGCTGCACGCCGAGACGCTGGAGTTCAGCCACCCGGTCACCGGCGAGCCGGTCCGCACCAGTGCGCCGATGCCGGCCGACATGCAGGCGCTGGTCGCCGCGCTGCGCGACGACACCCGCGAAGCCGCCGAGCGGGGCCGCTGACCCGTGACTGACGCCCTGCTCGCCGCGGACTGGCCTGCGCCGGCGGGCGTGCGGGGCTTCACCACGCTGCGGCACGGTACCGGCGCCTCGCTTCCACCGTTCGACCATTTCAACCTGGGCACGCGCTGCGGCGACGAGCCGGCGGCGGTCCAAGACAACCGCGCCCGCCTGGCAGTGGTCGCCGGCCTCCCCGGTGACCCGGTGTGGTTGCGGCAGGTACATGGCACCACGGTATTCCGCGCCGGGCACGACGCGGCCACCGCCGGCGAGCCGGAGGCCGACACCGCGGTCACCTCGGTCCCGAGTACCGTGCTCGCGATCCTCACCGCCGACTGCCTGCCGGTGCTGCTGTGCGCCGACGACGGCCTCGAGGTCGGCGCGGCGCATGCGGGGTGGCGTGGGCTGGCCGCGGGCGTGCTCGAGTCGACCGTTGCGGCGATGGGCACGCCGCCGGCGCGGCTGATGGCCTGGCTCGGGCCGGCCGCCGGCCCGGAGCATTACGAAGTCGGGACCGAGGTCTACGACGCGTTCGTGTCGCAGGACTGGACGGCCGGCAGCGCGTTCGTCTCGACCCGCCCACACCACTGGCGGGTCGATCTTTACGCGCTCGCCCGGCGGCGGCTGCAGCAGGCCGGCCTCGGGCCGGACCGGATCTTCGGCGGCGGGCTGTGCACGATCGGCGCGCCGGACCGGTTCTTCTCGCACCGACGCGACCAGCGCACCGGGCGCATGGCCTCGCTGGTCTGGTTCACGCCGCCCGGAGCGTCTGCAGGTAGCTCCGCCGCCAGTCGGTGATGTCGTGGTCGCGCAGGCAGGCCATCATCGCCTCCCAGCGCTCGCGACGTTCCTCCAGCGGCATCGACACTGCCCGCGCGATCGCGGCCGCGACGCCGTCCAGGTCGTAGGGGTTCACCAGCAGTGCCTGGTCCAGCTCGCGCGCCGCACCGGCAAAGCTCGACAGCACCAGCACGCCCGGGTCCTCCGGGTCCTGCGCGGCGACGTATTCCTTGGCGACCAGGTTCATCCCGTCGCGCAATGGCGTGACCAGCCCGAGCCGCGCCAGCCGGTAGAAGCCGGTCAGCGAGGCGTGCGGGAAGTTGCGGTTGACGTAGCGCATCGGCGTCCAGTCCGGCTCGGCGTGTCCGCCGTTGATGTGGCCGGCCAGCTGCTCCAGCTCGCTGCGCAGGGTCTGGTACTCGAGAACGTCGCCGCGCGAGACCGGCGCGATCTGCAGGTAGGTCAGCTCGCCGATCTGGTCGGGGTAGCGTTGCAGGTAGCGCTCGAACGCGCGGAAGCGCTCGGGCAACCCCTTTGAGTAGTCCAGCCGGTCGACGCCGATCGCAAGCGCGCGGCCGGACAGGCTCCGCGCCAGGCGCTTGAAGCTCGACTTGCCGACCGCCGCCGCGGCCTGCCGCTCGATCCCGGCGGTGTCGATGCTGATCGGGAACGCGCCGGCCCGCAGGCGGCGCCCCGAGGCGGTTTCCAGCACGCCGTGCTCGACCACCCGCCCGCGCCCGAACAGCCGCACGTAGTCCTGGAAGCGTTCAAGGTCGCGGCTGGTCTGGAACCCGACCAGGTCGTGCGCCGAGAGCCCTTCGAACAGGAGCCCGTGATGCGGCAGCGCGGCCAGGATGTCGGAAGACGGCATCGGCACGTGCAGGAAGAAGCCGAGCTTGGAGCGCACCCCGCGCTCGCGCAGCAGCGAAGCCAGCGGGATCAGGTGGTAGTCATGGATCCAGACCACGTCGTCGTCGCGCAGCTGCGGCGCAAGCCGGTCGGCGAACAACGCATTGACCCGGTGGTACGCCTCCCAGGTCTCGCGGCTGTAGTCGACCAGGTCCATCCGGAAATGCAGCAGCGGCCAGAGCGTGCGGTTGGCAAAGCCGTTGTAGTAGTCGTCGTGGTCGGCACGCGAAAGGTCGACGGTCACGTAGTCGATGTTGCCGGCGGTCTGCTCGTGCAGCTGGCCGGACGCGTCGTCGGCGATGTCCCCGCTCCAGCCGAACCACAGCCCCCCGGTCTCCTCCAGCGCCGCCTGCAGGGCGACCGCCAGGCCGCCCGAGCGGGCCTGGCCGGGCAGGGCGACACGGTTGGAAACCACCACCAGCCGGCTCACGTGGCCTCCTGCCAGGGTCGGCTCAGGCGGGTCGCGGCGATGATCAGACCAACGTGCGAGTACGTCTGCGGGAAATTGCCCCATGCCTCGCCGTCCTCGAACGCGAGGTCCTCTGACAGCAGCCCGAGCGGGTTGCGCCGGGCCAGTACGCTTTCGAACAGGGTGCGTGCCTCCTCGCCCCGGCCGATCGCGGCCAGCGCGTCGATGTACCAGAAGGTACAGATGGTGAAGCTGGTCTCCGGTACGCCGAAGTCGTCCGGCGCGACATAGCGGAACAGGCCGTTCCCGCGTCGCAGGTCCCGCCCGATCGCCTCGACGGTACCGACGAACCGTGGATCGTCGGGGGCGACGAAGCCCAAGTCGGCCAGCAGCAGCAACGACGCATCCAGCCGATGTCCGCCGAACACGTCGACGAAATGGCCGCGGCCTTCGTCCCAGGCCTCGGCGACGATCCGCGCGTGCATCGCGTCGGCGCGTTGGCGCCAGTGCTGGACGCGGCCGGGCAGGCGCAGGTGCACGGCGATCCGCGCCAGCCGGTCGCACGCCGCCCAGCACATCACCGCCGAATAGGTGTGCACCTCGGTGCGGCCCCGGAACTCCCACAGGCCGGCATCGGGCTGGTCATACAGCGCGTACGAGCGGTTGCCGATCGCTTCCAGCCGCTCGAACATCGCCGGGTCGCCGGGGTGGTCCAGGCGCTGGTCGAAGAACAGCTGGGTCGAGGCGAGCACGACGCTGCCGTACACGTCGTGCTGCTTCTGCAGCCACGCCAGGTTGCCACGCCGCACCGGTCCCATGCCTCGGTATCCGGCCAGGGTTTCGACCTCGTCCTCGGCCAGCTCGCGCTCGTAGCCGATGCCGTACAGCGGCTGCAGGGCGTCCTCCTCGGTGGTTGCCAGGTTGAACACGTAGCCCAGGTAGCCCTCCATCGTGCGGGTGGCGCCAAGCCGGTTCAGCGCGCGCACGACGAACGCCGCGTCACGCAGCCAGCAGTAGCGGTAATCCCAGTTGCGTACGGTGTGCGGCGCCTCCGGGATCGACGTCGTCATCGCCGCGACGATCGCGCCGGTCTCCTCGTACTGGCACAGCTTCAGCGTGATCGCGCTGCGGATCACCGCGTCCTGCCATTCCAGCGGGATCGACAGTGAGCGCACCCAGTCGCGCCAGTAGCCGACCGTGCGCTGCTCGGCGCTGCGGACGAAGTCGGCAACCGGCTGGGTCAGGGTTTCGTCCGGGCCCAGCACCAGGTGCAACTCACGATCGAGCAGGAACGGCAGTCCCTCGCGGACAACGCGCACCGGGGCGTCGGTGGTCAGGCGCAGGGTGAAGCCGGGCAGCAGGTAGCGGATGTGGTTGCTGCCCCAGGTGGTTTCGGGTTGGCGGGCGCCGTAGTCGACCAGCGGCCGCAGCCGCACCCGGATGCGCGGGGCGCCTGCGAGCGGGCGCACCCGGCGCAACAGCATCACCGGCCGGTAGGACCGGTCGTACTGGTGCCAGCGCGGGGCGAAGTCGGTGACCTCGACCGCGCCCCCGTGGTCGTCGCGAAGCACCGTGCGCAGTACGGCGGTGTTCGTCACATAGTGCTGCTCGGAGGCGACCTGGTCTTCCAGCTCGATCGCGAAGTCACCGCCGGGCTGCGCGGTCGGTTCGAGCAGTGCGCAGAAGGCGGGGTCGGCGTCGAACGCCGGGATGCAGCCCCAGACGATGCGTGCGTCGCGGTCGAGCAGGGCGGCGATGCTGCCGTTGCCGACCATTCCGAGGTCGAGGGTGCCACTCATGCGGTACTCCGGTGGGAAGGCGCGTCCGCCGTGGCGTCCAGCCACGCCAGGACGTCGCGGGGTGCGCCAAGGCGGTGGCTGGCGAGCGTGGGGGTGCGGTCGCCGACCAGCACCGCCAACCCGCCGCGGGCAATCACCACTTCGAAGCCATGCTCGTCGGTGAGGTCGTCGCCGACGAACACCGGCCGGCGCCCGGCGAACGGCGGCTCGTCCAGCAGCGCGGCGATGGCATCGCCCTTGTCGGTGCCGGCGGGGCGCAGTTCGACCACGCCGTCGCCCGCCTGCAGCCGGTAGTCGTGCAGCCAGGGCAGGGCGGCGTCGGCCAGGTCGCGCAACGGCTGCTCCGCTTCATGGTTGCCGCGCCAGTGCAGCGCGACGGTCGAGTCCTTGTCCTCCACCAGCGCGCCGGGGAACCGTTCGACGACGAGCTCGGCCTTGCGGTGCAGGACCCTCAGCAGCGACGGCGGGGTCGGCGGATCGACATGGTTGTCGGCGTGACGGCGCTCCAGCCCGTGCAGCCCGGCGGCGGGCAGGCGCAGCGGCGCGAACAGTTCGTCCAGCTGGGCGAGGCGGCGACCGCTGACCAGTCCGAGCGCGCCGCCCAGGTGCCGTTGCAGGCCCGCCAGGCGCGCGACCAGCCCCGGCGGCACCTGCACGCCTTCGGGGGTGGCGGCGAACTCCAGCAGGGTGCCGTCGACATCCAGGAACAGGGCCCAGTCATCGGCGATCGCCGGAGGCGCGGGCAGGTGGGTGGGCGGAACCATGACGCGATAGTGAACAGCCGGGTGTAAGCATCGGGTGGACACTGGCCACCGGCGCGCCCCAACTTGAACGCGGCGGGCCGGGGCCGCATCTACGGGACATTGCGGCCCGGGCCGCCACTGATATCGAGGAATCCACCATGCGGATGGACAAGCTCACTTCCCGCTTCCAACAGGCCCTGGCCGACGCGCAGTCGCTCGCGGTTGGGCGCGACCACAGCGTGATCGAACCCGCCCACCTGATGACCGCGCTGGTCGACCAGTCCGGCGGCAGCACCAAGCCGCTGCTGTCGCAGGCCGGGGTCAACGTACCGCTGCTGCGCGAACGGCTCGGCGAGGCGCTGGAGAAGCTGCCGAAGGTGACCGGCCAGGCCGGCAACGTCAGCGTCGGCAACGACCTGTCGCGCCTGCTGAACGTCACCGACAAGCTGGCCCAGCAGCGCGGCGATGCGTTTATCGCCTCGGAACTGTTCGTGCTGGCCGCGCTGGACGACGGCGGCGAGTTGGGCCGCGCGCTCAAGGCTGGTGGTGCCGACAAGGGCCGCATCGAGGCGGCGATCGACAAGGTCCGCGGCGGCGAGAGCGTGCAGTCCGAGAACGCGGAGGACCAGCGCCAGGCGCTGGAGAAGTTCACCATCGACATGACCGCGCGCGCCGAGTCCGGCAAGCTCGACCCGGTGATCGGCCGCGACGAGGAGATCCGCCGCACCATCCAGGTGCTGCAGCGCCGGACCAAGAACAACCCGGTGCTGATCGGTGAGCCGGGCGTGGGCAAGACCGCGATCGTCGAAGGCCTGGCCCAGCGCATCATCAACAACGAGGTCCCCGAGGGCCTGCGCGGCAAGCGCCTGCTGTCGCTGGACATGGGCGCGCTGATCGCCGGTGCCAAGTTCCGCGGCGAGTTCGAGGAGCGCCTGAAGGGTGTGCTCAACGACCTGTCCAAGAACGAAGGCCAGATCATCCTGTTCATCGACGAACTGCACACGATGGTTGGTGCCGGCAAGGCCGAAGGTTCGATGGATGCCGGCAACATGCTCAAGCCGGCCCTGGCGCGTGGCGAGCTGCACTGCATCGGCGCCACCACGCTGGACGAATACCGCAAGTACGTCGAAAAGGATGCCGCGCTCGAGCGCCGGTTCCAGAAGGTGTTCGTCGGCGAGCCGAGCGTCGAGGACACCATCGCCATCCTGCGCGGGCTCAAGGAGAAGTACGCGGTGCACCACGGGGTGGAGATCACCGACCCTGCCATCGTCGCCGCCGCCACGCTGTCGCACCGCTACATCGCCGACCGCCAGCTGCCGGACAAGGCCATCGACCTGATGGACGAGGCCGCTTCGCGGATCCGCATGGAGATCGACTCCAAGCCCGAGGAACTGGACCGGAAGGAACGGCGGCTGATCCAGCTGAAGATCCAGCGCGAGGCGTTGAAGAAGGAGAAGGACGCCGAGTCCAAGCAACGGTTGGCCGACCTGGAGGCAGAGATCGAAACGCTTGAGCGCGAGTTCAACGACCTTGAGGAGATCTGGAAGGCCGAAAAGGCGACCCTGCAGGGCGCGACGAAGATCAAGGAGCAGATCGAGGCGGCCAAGCTCGAACTGGAGGCCGCGCAGCGCCGGCAGGACTACGCGCGCATGAGCGAGATCCAGTACGGCCAGTTGCCGCAACTGGAGACCCAGTTGAAGGCCGCGCAGGAAGCCGAGACCCAGGGCTTCACCCTGCTGCAGGACCGCGTCACCGCCGAGGAAATCGCCGAGGTGGTCGCGCGCTGGACCGGTATCCCGGTGTCGAAGATGCTCGAGGGCGAGCGCGAGAAGCTGCTGAAGATGGAGGAGCAGCTGCATGCCCGCGTAGTCGGCCAGGACGAGGCGATCAAGGTCGTGTCCGACGCGGTTCGGCGTTCGCGCGCCGGGCTGTCCGATCCGAACCGGCCGTCGGGTTCGTTCCTGTTCCTCGGCCCGACCGGTGTCGGCAAGACCGAGCTGTGCAAGGCGCTGGCCGAGTTCCTGTTCGACAGCAGCGACGCGATGGTCCGCATCGACATGAGCGAGTTCATGGAGAAGCACGCGGTCAGCCGGCTGGTCGGCGCGCCCCCGGGCTACGTCGGCTACGAAGAGGGCGGCTACCTGACCGAGGCGGTGCGTCGCCGGCCCTACAGCGTGATCCTGCTTGACGAGGTCGAGAAGGCGCACCCGGACGTGTTCAACATCCTGCTGCAGGTGCTCGACGACGGCCGCCTGACCGACGGCCAGGGCCGCACGGTCGACTTCCGCAACACGGTGATCGTGATGACGTCCAACCTGGGCAGCCAGATGATCCAGGAGATGTCCGACACCGATTCGGCGGAGGGCTACACCCAGATGAAGGCGGCGGTAATGGGCGTGGTGCAGAGCCACTTCCGGCCGGAGTTCATCAACCGGCTGGACGACATCGTCGTGTTCCACCCGCTCGACAAGGCGCAGATCCGCGAGATCGCCAGGATCCAGATGACCGGCCTCGAGCGACGCCTGGCAGAGCGCGGCCTCCGGCTGGAGCTGTCGGATGCGGCGCTGGCGCTGCTCGCCAACGTCGGGTTCGACCCGGTCTACGGCGCCCGCCCGCTGAAGCGCGCGATCCAGCAGCAGCTGGAGAACCCGCTGGCGCAACGGATCCTCGCGGGCGAGTTCACCAGCGGCGACGTGATCAGGGTCGACGCCGAAGGTGGCGGGCTGGTGTTCCGACCGGCGGAGTAAGCGGAACGCGCGGCGCGGGGACACACCCCGCCCGCGGCCCGGTAGGAGCGGCTTCAGCCGCGATCGTGGAATCGGCGAAGCCACCGGTCGTCCAATCGCGGCTGAAGCCGCTCCTACATCCGTGGCGGCCTAGGCCACCGCGGGCGGCAGGTGGTGGTTGCCGCGGTACGGCGGCGTCGCCATCACCATCTCCGCCAGACTGTGGGCGAGCTCGCGCTCGGCCATCACCGCGGCATCCGCGCCGTGCTCGAGCAGGTGCCGCAGCTCGCCGTCGGAATGGGCGCGGGCGACGATGGTCAGCGCCGGGTTGATCTCGCGCAGCTTGGCGATGATCTCGCCCGCCTCCAGCGTGTTGGGAATGGCCAGCATCGCGGTGTGGGCGGTCTCGGCCCGCGCCTCGGCCAGCACCCGCTCATTGACGGCATTGCCGCGGATGGCCGGCACGCCGGCGGCGCGGGCACGCTCGATCAGGTGGTCCTCGCCGTCGACCACCACCAGCGGCACGCCACGCTCCTTGAGCAGGCGCCCCAGTTCGCTGCCCACGCGGCCGAACCCGACCAGGATCACGTGGTCGCGCAGGTCCTCGGGGACCGGCGGGTCGGTGGTGTACTGCACCGGGTCGGGCTCGGCCGAGCGCTTTTCGCGACGGTCCAGCCAGGCGAAAAGCAGCGGGTTGGTAATGATCGACAGCAGCGCGCCGGCCAGCACCAGGTCCTGGCCTTCCTGCGGCAGGATCCCCAGCGCCAGCCCGAGCCCGGCGAGGATGAAGGAGAACTCGCCGATCTGCGCCAGGCTGGTGGAGATCAGCAGCGCGGTGCCGCTCGGCTTGCCGAAGGCGCGGACGATGCCGTACGCCGCGGCCGACTTGCCGACCACGATGATCAGGTAGGTCGCCAGCACCTCGGTCGGGTGCTCGAACAGGATCATCGGGTCGAACAGCATGCCGACCGAGACGAAGAACAGCACCGCGAACGCATCGCGCAGCGGCAACGTCTCGGTGGCGGCCTGGTGGCTGAATTCGGACTCGTTGAGCAGCATGCCGGCGAAGAACGCACCCAGGGCGAAGGACACGTCGAACAGGGCTGCCGAGCCGAACGCCACGCCCAGCGCAATCGCCAGCACGCACAGGGTGAACAGCTCGCGCGAGCCCGAGCCGGCGACGCGCTCGAGGATCCACGGGATCACCCGGCGGCCGACGATCAGCATCACCGCCATGAACGCGCCGACCTTGAGGAAGGTCTTGAACAGCGCGCTCCACATCGAGCCACCACCGCCGGCGGCATCGCCATCGAGGATCCCCGCCAGCGCCGGCATCAGCACCAGCGCCAGCACGCAGACCAGGTCCTCGACGATCAGCCAGCCGACCGCGATGTGGCCGCGCCGGGTGTCCAGCAGACGCCGGTCTTCGAGCGCGCGCAGTAGCACGACGGTGCTCGCGCACGACAGCGACAGGCCGAACACCAGGCCGGCACCGTGCGACCAGCCCAGCCAGCGCGCCAGGCCCCAGCCCAGCACCGTCGCCACGGTGATCTGCACCACCGCGCCGGGGAGGGCGATCGCCTTGACCGCCATGAGGTCGCGCCAGGAGAAATGCAGTCCCACGCCGAACATCAGCAGGATCACGCCGATCTCCGCCAGCTGTGGGGCGAGCTCCATGTCGCCGACGAAACCGGGCGTGAACGGCCCGGCGACAATGCCGGCCACAAGGTAGCCCACCAGCGGCGAGAGCTTCAGCCGCTGGGCCAGCGCGCCGAAGATGAACGCCAGCACGAAACCGGCAACGAGGATGGTGATCAGGGACGTTTCGTGCGGCATCGGTGGTCCAGTGGTCAAGCGGTTCAGAATGTGGGCCGGGGCAGGCCGATGCAAGCCGGCACCCGGTCGATCCAGAGTCGCACACGTACAATGACGGCATGATCGCTTTCAAAGATTTCGCCCTGCGGCGCGGCGAACGCCTGCTCCTGTCCGACGTCAACCTGGTCCTGCAGACCGGCTGGCGGGTGGGCGTCATCGGTCGCAACGGCACCGGCAAGTCGTCGCTGTTCGCCGCCGTGCAGGGCCGGCTGGAGGCCGACCGCGGCGATCTCGACCTGTCCGCGCGGATCCGGGTGGCCTCGGTCGCGCAGGAGACCCCGTCGCTGCCCGACGCGGCGATCGATTTCGTGCTGTCCGGTGACACAGCCGTGCACGCGGCGATCCAGGCCGAGGCCAACGCCTTCGCCAGCGAGGACTGGGAAGCGGTGGCCGAGGCGCACCAGCGGCTGGAGGAACTCAACGGTTACGACGCCAGCGCCCGCGCCGGCAAGCTGCTGCACGGCCTCGGATTTGCCGCCGACACCCACCAGCGCCCGGTCAGCACGTTCTCCGGCGGCTGGCGGGTGCGGCTGAACCTGGCCCGCGCGCTGATGACGCCGAGCGACCTGCTGCTGCTGGACGAGCCGACCAACCACCTCGACCTCGATGCGGTGCTGTGGCTGGAGCAGTGGCTGCTGCGCTACCCCGGCACCCTGCTGCTGATCAGCCACGACCGCGAGTTCCTGGACGAGGTCACCACCCACACGCTGCACCTGCACGACGGCAAGGCGAAGCTGTACACCGGCGACTACACCGCGTTCGAGCGCCAGCGCGCCGAGCACCTGCGCCTGCAGCAGATCACCCACGAGAAGGCGCAGGCCGAGCGCGCCCACCTCCAGAGCTTCATCGACCGCTTCAGCGCGAGCGCGGCCAAGGCCAAGCAGGCGCAGTCGCGGGTCAAGCGGCTGGCCAAGATGCAGGGCACCGAGGCGGTGCGGGTCGAGCGCGCGCTGCGGATCGAGTTCCCGCCGCCGGCCAAGCTGCCGCACGCGTTGCTGCGGCTGGAGCACGCCGACTGCGGCTACGGCGACACCACGATCCTGCACGACGTCGGCCTGATCCTCGAAGCTGGCGACCGGGTCGCGCTGCTGGGTCCCAACGGCGCCGGCAAGTCGACCCTGGTGAAGTCACTGGTCGGCGAGCTGCCGCTGTTGGCCGGCGAGCGCGGCGGCCACCCGGACCTGCGCATCGGCTACTTCGCCCAGCACACGGTGGAGTCGCTGCGCGCCGGTGCCAGCCCGATCGACCACCTGGCCGACATCGCCCCGGGCGTGGCGACCCAACAGCTGCGCGACTTCCTCGGCAAGTGGAACTTCCCCGGCGACCGCGCGTTCGAGTCGGTCGACGTGTTCTCGGGCGGCGAACGCGCGCGCCTCGCGCTGGCGATGATCGCCTGGCGCCAGCCCAACGTGCTGCTGCTCGACGAGCCCACCAACCACCTCGACCTCGACATGCGCGAGGCGCTGGCGGAGGCACTTGCGAGCTTCGATGGCGCGATCGTGCTGGTCAGCCACGACCGCCACCTGATCGGGCTGGTCTGCGACACCTTCTGGCGCGTCGCCGACGGCGTCGCCCAGCCGTTCGACGGCGACCTGGACGCGTACGCCAGCTGGCTGCGTGCACGCGACAACTCCAACGATGGCAAGGGCCGCTCCAAGGCCCCTCCGACCCCGGTCCAGGCTCCCGCGACCGCGGCCCCGGCGACTTCGCGCAAGGGCAAGGCCAACCCGCACAAGCTGGCCAAGGCCGAGCAGCGGGTTGCCGAGCTGGAGGCGGAGGTGGCCGCGGTGGAGGCGGCGCTGGCCGACCCGTCGGTCTATGCCGATGGCGGCGCGCGCGGCACCGAGCTGGGCAAGCAGCAGGCGACCTTGCGCCTGGCGCTGGAGCAGGCCGAGGCCGAGCTGCTGGCGCTGTACGAGGTCGATGCGGCGTGAGGCGCCTTCACCGCCAATCGCAATGACGGTTCCGAGGTAGGAGCGACGTAAGTCGCGACCCGCCGGATCATCCATGGCGCGATGTTCAGGTCGCGACTCACGTCGCTCCTACATGCGCTTCGTCCGTGGCTCAGTCGCGCAGGAAGTACTGCACCGTCGTCACCACGCGCACGCGTTTGACCTGCGGGCTGCTCTGGTCGCGGTCGTCGATGCTGACCACGCCCTGGTTGGCGCTACGGATGCCGCCCAGGCGCGAGCCGGAATCCTTGGCGAACTGAACCGCCGAATCGCGTGCGGCCGCGGTGGCCTCGGCAATGAGCCCGGGCTTGATGTCGTTGAGGCGGGTGTAGTCGAACTCCGGCGCGCTGCCCTCGCCGATCATCACCCCCTTCGACACCAGTTCGCCGCTGCGGCGCAGGACCTCCAGCGCCTTGGGCACGTCGTCGGTGCGCAGGGTGACGGTGGTGGAGTAGCGGAAGCGCTCGGCCGGGCGGTTGTCCCCGTAGGCCCACGCCCAGCGGTCCTCCAGGCTCGGTGGCGAGACCATGATGTCGTCGGCGTCGAAGCCTGCGTCGACGAAGAACCGGCGGATCACCGCGGTGTTGGCGTCGAGCTCGCGCTGCACCTGGGCCAGGTCGTTGCCGCCGACCGAGTGCGGCAACGGCCACACCACCCGGTCGGCTTCGACGATCTGCTCGGCCGAACCCTTGACGACCACGAACCGGTCGGCGATGCGCAGGTGCTTCATGCCGCCGGCGGCGAACCAGCCGGCCAGCACCAGGCCGATCGCCAGCAGGGCGGCGGCGATCAACGGGACCAGGTTGCGCGAAGCAGTGGAAGCGGGCATGTGGCGGTTCTCGCTGGAATTGGGCCAAGCGTAGCGCGCCCGGGCACGAACGGGGCCGGCGGGGTCCGGCCGGGGCCGCCGGTCTTGCGCTGTGGGCGCGGCGGCTTGCCGCCACTCGCCGTTTGCGTCGACCATGCGCCGATACCGAACCGGCGCCACCGATGAGCAATGAACTGGTTTACCTGCTGCTGATCTTCGGCCTGCTGGTCATTCCCCGGGCCCTGCAGCGCTTCAAGCTGCCGGCGCCGATCACCTGCCTGTTGTTCGGCGTCGGCGCGATGCTGGCCTTTGGCGACCGCACCCACGACCCGGTGATCGTGCTGCTGTCCACCTTGGGCATTTCGTCGCTGTTCCTGTTCGCCGGGCTGGAGGTGGACCTGCGCGCGTTGCGCAAGCAGCTCGGCCCGCTGCTGGCGCATCTGGTCGTGCGCGCGGCGTCGCTGGTCGGCGTCGGCTGGCTGGCGTGGCGCTACCTGGGGTTGGACTGGCAGGCGGCTGCACTGGTCGCGTTGGCGCTGCTGACGCCGTCCACCGGCTTCATCCTCGATACCCTCGAGCGGCTCGGGCTGGACGAGGAGGAGCGCTTCTGGGTGACCAGCAAGGCGATCGCCGGTGAGCTGATGGCGCTGGCGGCGCTGTTCGTGGTGCTGCAGGCCGGCGACATGACCCAGCTGGGGGTGTCCTCGCTGGCGATGACCGCGATGATCATCGGCCTGCCGTTGCTGTTCGTGGCGCTCGGCCGCTGGGTCGTGCCGCATGCGCCCGGGTCGGAGTTCTCGCTGCTGGTGATGGTCGGCATGGTCGCGGCGTTCATCACCTACAAGCTGGGCGTCTACTACCTGGTCGGCGCGTTCGTGGCCGGCCTGGTCGCCCGCATGCTGCGGCTGCGGATGCCACGGCTGGCATCGGACGACAACATGCACGCGTTGCGCTTGTTCGCGACGTTCTTCGTGCCGTTCTACTTTTTCCACGCCGGTACCGAGATTTCCCGCGATGCGCTGACCTGGGAAGCGCTCGGCCTCGGCGTCGTGCTGACACTGGTGCTGGTGCCGCTGCGCATCGGCGTGGTCTGGCTGCAGCGCCGGCTGATGTTCGGCGAGCAGCGCCGCAGCAGCCTGAAGGTCGCGCTGGCACTGTCGCCGACGCTGGTGTTCACGCTGGTGCTGGCCAACATCCTGTACGTGCGGTTCGACCTGCCGGCGGTGCTGTTCGGTGCGCTGATCCTGTACACCGTGCTCAACACGCTGCTGCCGTCGCTGGTGCTGCGTGCGCCGTTCGACGTCGATCCAATCGACGCGCCGCCGGCGTCGCACCCCGAGGACCGCATGCGCGAGGACGCCGCCGCCCGGCCGCCCCGGCCGCCGGTGATCACCGGCTGAGCTGCCGGTCCGTTGCCCGATGCGCGTCGCGGCGCCGGGCCGTCGTCAGGCGCTGTCGGGCAGCAACTGCGCGACCTGCGACCCCAGCACCGCGTGCCCGGTGATGGCGACGTCCACCGGTTCACCGTTGCGCACCCGCACCTCGACGTCGACGTAGCCACCGCGGCCGGTGGCCGCCTGCTGGCGGGCGCGGAACCGGACCACGCCGTCCTCGGTGCGCAACAGGCCGTGGCGCACCAGGTAGGCCCCCAGCGGTCCATTCGCGTTGCCGGTGACCGGGTCCTCGTCGACCCCGATCGCGGGAGCGAACATGCGGCCGTGGCACAGCGCGTCGTCGTCCTCGTCCACGTCCAGGGTGAACACGAAATAGCCGTTGCTGCCGATGGCGGGGCTCAGCGCGGCCAGCCGGTCGAAGTCGGGCTGAAGCTCGACCAGTCGTGAACGGCGCTCCAGCGCGACCATGAGCTTGCCGTGGCCGGTGCCGACCACCTGCAGTGGACAGCGGAAGTCGAAGTCGCCGGCCTCCAGCCCGAGCGCGGCCATGACGTCGCGGACCAGGTGCGGCGCCAGCGGCGCGTGGAACACCGGCGGGCCCTGTTCGATCCGGACGGTGAAATCGCCCATGTACGCGTTCACCTCGACCGTCTGCACGCCGGCGCCGGTCAACTGGCGGGTGCGACCGGTGCGCCCGCTCTCCAGCGCCAGCGCGTAGTGCGCGCCGACCGTGGCGTGGCCGCAGACCGGTACCTCCGTGGTCGGGGTGAAGAAACGCAACCGCACGTCGTGGTCGTCGCCGCTGGCCCGCAGTACGAAGGCGGTCTCGGAGAACCCCATCTCGCGCGCGATCGCCTGCATGCGTGCCTCGTCGAGGGCGTCGGCATGGGTGACCACGCCTGCCGGGTTGCCCCGGCCGGGTTCGGTGGTGAAGGCGTCGATGCGGTAAAGGCGCGGCTCGTCCATGGCGGCATTGCAGCAGAGCCGCTGGCGATGGCGGGTGAACGCCGCGAGGACCTAGCGTTGGCGCGAAGCCGCTGGCGGCGCGTCGTTGGTGTCGGTCTCGGGCAGCAGTTCCAGCGCCGACGGCGTGGTGCGCAGCATCGGGTGGAAGTGACCGGGGTGGTCACGGTCGCGGTGGCGGATCAGCATGCGCGCGGCCGCCACCACGGCCAGTGCAGCGAAGGCGGTGGCGAAGAACCCCGGCAGCGCCTGCGGGCCGAGGCGATCCATGGCCTGGCCGGCGAGCGCCGGACCGATTGCCGATCCGACGCCGTTGAGCAGCAGCAGGCTGCTGCACCCCGACAGCATGTCTTCCTTCGGCAGGTGGTCGAGCAGGTGGGCGACACAGATCGGGTAGACCGAGAACACGAGTCCGCCGTAGGCGAAGAACAGCACGTACAGCTGCCAGTGGTAGCCGCCGCCGTCCTGCACGTCGCCGACGAACACCAGCGCCGTCGCGATCGCCGCGGCCAGCACGCTTACCAGGATCATCGCGCTGCGGCGGTCGGCGCGGTCCGACAGGCGACCGATCGGCAGTTGCAGCAGGGCGCCACCGAGGATCGCCGCGCTCATCAGGTGCGCGACGGCGCTGACATCCAGCCCGAGGCGGGTCGCGTAAACCGGGCCGAGGGCCCAGAACCCGCCCATCGCGGTTCCCGAAAGCAGCGCCCCGGTCGCGGCCGCCGGCGCGGCGCGGTAGATCGAGGCAAGGGCCAGCCGCGGTACATGGGGCAGCTGCGGCTGGGTCATCCGGCTGGCGGTGACCGGCAACGCGGCGCAGCAGATCAGGATGGCGACGACCGTGAACGGGATGAACGAGGCCGGGTCGGACCGCCCGAACAACTGTTGCCCGACTGCCAGCGCGCCCAGGTTGACCGCCATGTACACAGCGAACACCTGGCTGCGCTTGTTCGGCGGCGCGGCCGCGTTGAGCCAGCTCTCGATCACCGTATACAGGCCGACCAGCGCGATGCCGGTCACCAGCCGCAACAGGCCCCACGCCACCGGCGACAGCAGGATCGCATGCAGCAGTACGGCCGACGCGGTCAGCGCGGCGTAGAAGGCGAACGCACGGATGTGGCCGATCCGCTGGATCAGGTTGGGGGCGACATAGGTACCGATCAGGAAGCCGATGAAGTAGCTCGACATCACCAGTCCGAAGGTCCGCGCGTCGAAGCCTTCCAGCTGACCACGCACGCCCAGCAGGCTGCCCAGCAGGCCGCTGCCCATCAGCAGCAGGGCGACCCCGGCGAGCAGCGCGGCGAGCGGACGGACGGTGGCGATCATCGGCGGCTCCAGAGGCGGGTGGGCGGCGGCGAGGCGGGCGACCTTAGCAATGCGGCAATGATGAACGGGTCAGGCGCCGGCCCGGAACGCTGCCGGGTGCGCCCGGGCTTGATTCGCGGCGCCGGGGCCCCACAATCCGCGCACCGTTGTTGCTCCCGTGAAGTCCAATGCCGATCTACGCCTTCGAGTGCGCCGCCTGCGGCCACCATTTCGACCGCCTGCAGAAACTGTCCGACGCCGACCCGGTTGACTGCCCCGAATGCGGCCAGCCGAAGGTGCGCCGTCAGTTGACCGCGCCGCAGTTCCGGCTGGCCGGCGGCGGCTGGTACGAAACCGACTTCAAGAAGGACGGGGACCGCAAGCGCAACCTGGCCGGTGATGGCGGCGCGGCCAAGGGCGATTCCAAGGGTGACGCCCCCGGAGGCAAGCCGGCCGAACCCGCCAAGAAGGCCGACCCGCCTCCGGCCAAGCCGGACGCGCCCAAGGCCTAAGGCAGCGCGGGACGGAGCAGGGCCCGGCGCCGGCCGCTAAACTAGCGGGCTTTCCGGCGCGTAGCCGGTGAACCGTGTCCCGGAGCTCCCCCATGCGTACCCATTTCTGCGGCCTGATCGACGAGTCGCTGATCGGCCAGACCGTCACCCTGTGCGGCTGGGCCGACGTCGCCCGTGACCTCGGCGGCCTGTGCTTCATCGATCTGCGCGACCACGAGGGCATCGTGCAGGTGGTGGCCGAGCCTTCGCAGGCCGAGGGCAATGCCGCGGTGATCGCGACCGCGGCGCAGGTCGGCTACGAGGACTGCCTGCGCGTGACCGGCACCGTGCGCCGCCGCGAATCGGTGAACGCGAAGATCGCCACCGGGCAGATCGAGGTGGTCGCCACCGAGATCGAGGTGCTCAACAAGGCCGAGCCGCTGCCGTTCCACGCGCACGAGAACCCGGGCGAGGACATCCGCCTCAAGTACCGTTACCTGGACCTGCGCACCCCCGCGATGCAGCGCAAGATGCGCATCCGCACCCGACTGGTCGCGGCGCTGCGGCGCTGGCTCGACGCCCGCGACTTCCAGGACATCGAGACGCCGATCCTGACCAAGGCCACCCCCGAAGGCGCGCGCGACTTCCTGGTGCCGGCACGCATGCACCCCGGGGAGTTCTACGCGCTGCCGCAGAGCCCGCAGCTGTTCAAACAGATCCTGATGATGGCGGGCTTCGACCGCTACTACCAGGTCGCCCGCTGCTTCCGCGACGAGGCCCTGCGCGCCGATCGCCAGCTCGAGTTCACCCAGCTCGACATGGAGTTCGCCTGGGTCCAGGAGCGCGACGTGCAGGACACCGTCGAGCAGATGATCCGCGAGGTGTTCGCCGAGGTGATCGAGGTCGACCTCGGTGCCTTTCCGCGCATGACCTGGGCCGAGGCGATGCGCCGCTACGGCTCCGACAAGCCCGACCTGCGTATCGCGCTGGAACTGGTGGACGTGGACGCGCAGGTGAAGGACTCGCAGTTCAAGGTGTTCACCGATTCCGCCGGCGTGGACGGCATGCGCGTGTGCGCGCTGCGCATCCCCGGCGGCGCGGCGCTGTCGCGCAAGCAGATCGACGAGTACGCGGCGCACGCGGCCAAGTACGGTGCCAAGGGCCTGGCCTACGCCAAGCTCGGCGAGGACGGCGCGGTGAACTCGCCGGTGGCCAAGTTCTTCGACGAGGCCGCCTTTGCGGCGCTGCTGCAGCACGTCGGCGCCGGCAAGGGCGACATCGTGTTCTTCGGTGCCGGCGCGTACAACACCGTGAGTGATTTCATGGGCGCGGTGCGCCTCAAGGCCGGCAAGGACTTCAGCCTGGTCGAGGACGGCTGGAAGCCGTTGTGGGTTACCGACTTCCCGATGTTCGAGTGGGACGAGGAGGCGCAGCGCTACGTCGCGCTCCATCATCCCTTTACCGCCCCGGCGGTGGACGACGTCGACGGCCTGCGCGCCAACGCCCGTACCGCCACCAGCCGCGGCTACGACATGGTGCTCAACGGCAACGAGATCGGCGGCGGTTCGATCCGCATCCATCGCCCGGCGATGCAGGCGGCAGTGTTCGAGCTGTTGGGCATCGGCGCCGAAGAGCAGCAGGCCAAGTTCGGCTTCCTGCTCGACGCACTGAAGTACGGCGCGCCGCCGCACGGCGGTATCGCGTTCGGCATCGACCGGATCGCCGCGCTGATGGCGGGTACCGAATCGATCCGTGACGTCATCGCCTTCCCCAAGACCACTGGCGCGCAGTGCCTGATGACCGACGCGCCGTCTCCGATCCCCGACGCGCAGCTGGCCGAGGTGCATGTCGCGGTGCGGCCCAGGCCGGTCGCCGGCTAGGCGCCGGGTAACGGATGGCCGGCCCCGCGACGATCCGCCGCGCAACCCCGGACGACGCGGGGCTGCTGTCGCGGCTGGCCGCCCGCACGTTCACCGAGACCTTCGGCCACCTCTACCCGGCCGCCGACCTGCAGGCGTTCCTCGAAGGGAATTACAGCGTCGAGCGGCAACGCACGATCCTCGCGCACCCGGATTACGCGGTCTGGCTGCTTGAGCAGGCCGGCGAGGCGATCGGACACGCGGCCGCCGGCCCGTGCGGACTGCCACACCCGGATGTGCAGCCCGGGGACGGCGAGCTGAAGCGGCTGTACGTGCTGGCCGCGCACCAGAACGGGGGCAACGGCGGGCGCCTGTTCGCGACCGCACTGGACTGGTTGCTTCGCGAGGGCCCGTGCGTGCTGTGGATCGGCGTGTGGTCGCAGAACCACGGCGCCCAGCGTTTCTACCGTCGCCACGGCTTCACCCATGTCGGCGACTACGAGTTCCCCGTAGGGCGGGTCCGCGACCACGAGTTCATCCTGCGTCGTCCGGCGGACTGGCGTCCGTCGTGACCGACCGGGTCCTGCTGCTGCACGGCTTGTGGATGCCCCGGGCGTCGATGGCCTGGCATGCGCGGCGACTGCGCAGGGCCGGCCGCACTCCGCACATCTTCAGCTACGCGACCGTTGCCGGCGGGCCGGAGGCAGCGTTGCCGGCGCTGGTCGAGCACCTGCGCGAGCCGACCGATGTCATCGCGCACAGCCTGGGGGGGCTGGTCGTCGTCCATGCGCTGCAGGCCAATCCAGATCTGCCGGTTGGCCGAATCGTCTGTCTCGGCTCGCCGCTGTGCGGCAGCGCGGCGGCCGGCGGCATGGCACGGCTGCCACTGGGCGCGGCGTCGCTCGGGCGCAGCGCCGGACTGTTGCGCCGGGGCTGTGACCCGTGGCGTGGGCCCGGCGAGCTGGGAATGATCGCCGGAAGCACTGCGCTCGGGCTGGGCCAGGTGTTCGGGCATTTCCAGGGCCGCAGCGACGGTACGGTGGCGGTCGCCGAGACCCGGCTGGAGGGCCTGGCCGACCACATCGTCCTGCCGGTCAGCCACAGCGGGATGCTGCTGTCGCCGGAGGTCTCGCGGCAGGCGCTGCACTTCCTGGCGCACGGTTCGTTCGTGCATCCGCAATGAGTGCGCGTTCGGCCCGGGCACCGGCGGCACCGCCTGGCCGAACGGCGTAGAATCCCGGCCCTCTCACTGACAGCTGCCGGACATCACATGGGTAGGGGACCGTCGATCGAGGCCCGCAAGAACGCCAGCGACGCGAAACGCGGCAAGATCTTCACCAAGATCATCCGCGAGATCGGCGTCGCCGCACGCGCCAGTGGCGGCGACCCCGGTGCCAACCCGCGGCTGCGCACTGCGATCGACAAGGGCCTGGCGGCCAACATGTCCAAGGACGTGATCGAGCGCGCCATCAAGAAGGCCACCGGCGAGCTGGAAGGCGTCGAGTACGAGGAGATCCGCTACGAGGGCTACGCCCCCGGCGGCGTCGCGGTGATCGTCGACTGCCTGACCGACAACAAGGTGCGCACCGTCGCCGACGTCCGGCACGCGTTCGGCAAGTTCGGCGGAAACCTCGGCACCGACGGCTCGGTCGCCTTCATGTTCCACAAGCGTGGCGTGCTGAGTTTCGCGCCCGGCGCCGACGAGGACGCGATCACCGAAGCCGCGATCGAGGCCGGTGCCGACGACGTGGTGGTCTACGCCGACGACGGTTCCATCGACGTGCTGACCGCGCCCGACACGTTCGAGGCGGTCCGCGAAGCGATGCAGGCCGCCGGCCTGGTGCCGGCCCACGCCGAGGTCAGTTACCGCGCCGACAACGACATCAAGGTCGAGGGCGACACCGCCCAGCAGGTGGTCAAGCTGCTGGACTGGCTGGAAGACCTGGACGACGTGCAGGCCGTGTACTCCAACGCCGAACTGGGCGAGGACGCCTACGCCTGACGGCGTACGCTGGCGACGTGATCCGCATCCTCGGCATCGACCCCGGTTCGCAGCGGACCGGCATCGGCGTGATCGACGTAGCCGGCGACGGGCGATGCACCTTCGTGCATTGCGAGGCGCTGAAGCTGCTCGACGCGGCCGACTTTCCGTCGCGCCTGGGCCTGCTGTGCGAGGGGCTGGAGCGTGTGCTCGACGACTGGCAGCCGCAGCAGGTCGCGATCGAGACGGTCTTCATGGCCAAGTCGGCGACGTCCGCGCTCAAGCTCGGGCATGCGCGCGGCGCCGCGCTGGCGACGGTGGTGCGGCGCAGGCTGGCGATCAGCGAGTACGCGCCGCGCGTGATCAAGCAGTCGCTGGTCGGTGGCGGCGCCGCCGACAAGGCCCAGGTCCAGCACATGGTGCGGCTGCTGCTCAAGCTGCCTGACGCCCGGCTGCAGGCCGACGCGGCCGACGCGCTGGCGGTGGCACTGACCCATGCCCACATGAGCGCGACGGTGATGCGCACCGGTGTGGCGATCAACCAGTTGAGGAGGCGCGGTACATGATCGGTCGCCTGAAGGGCATCGTGGTGCACAAGCAGCCGCCGTGGCTGGTGGTCGACGTCAATGGCGTCGGCTATGAGCTGGAGGCGCCGATGAGCACCTTCTACGACCTGCCCGACATCGGTCGCGAGGTGGCGCTGTTCACCCACTACGCGCAGAAGGAGGACAGCGTGTCGCTGTACGGCTTCCTGCGCGAGTCCGAGCGGCGCCTGTTCCGCGACGTGCAGAAGGTGTCCGGCATTGGCGCGAAGATCGCGCTGGCGGTGCTGTCGGGTGTCAGCGTCGACGAATTCGCGCGGATGGTGCAGGCCAGCGACGTAACCGCGCTGACCCGGATCCCCGGCATCGGCAAGAAGACCGCCGAGCGGATGGTGGTGGAGCTGCGCGACCGCGCCGCCGACCTGGCCGGTGGCGGGGGGCCGCTGCAGGGCCAGCGCGACATCCCGCGCGATCCGCAGAGCGAGGCCGTGATCGCCCTCCAGCAACTGGGCTACAAGCCGGCCGAGGCCGCCCGCATGGCGCGCGAGGCGACCGCCGCCGGCGACGAGGCCGCGACCATCATTCGCAAGGCGCTACAGTCCGCGCTCCGTTGAGCGGCGAGCCACGGTTCCGGTCCTGTCCATGTCAACGCCATCCATCAACCGCGAGTCGGCTGCGCAGGGCCAGGGGCACGGCCGCGCCGGCCTGGCAGGGCTGGTCGTGGGCGCGATCGGCGTCGTCTTCGGCGACATCGGCACCAGCCCGCTGTACACGCTGAAGGAAGCCTTCAGTGCGCACTACGGCCTGGTCGCCAACCACGATACCGTGCTCGGCATCCTCTCGCTGGTGTTCTGGGCGCTGATGCTGGTGGTCACGCTGAAGTACGTCACCATCATCATGCGTGCCGACAACGAGGGCGAGGGCGGCATCATGGCGCTGATGGCGCTGGCCCAGCGCACGCTGCCCAAGGGGTCGAAATCGGCCTACGGCGTCGGCATCCTCGGCGTGTTCGGCGCCGCCCTGTTCTTCGGCGACGGCGTGATCACCCCGGCGATTTCGGTGCTGTCGGCACTGGAGGGGCTGGAGGTGGTCGCCCCGCAGCTGGATCGCTGGATCGTGCCGCTCACCGTGCTGGTGTTGTTGGCGCTGTTCGCGACCCAGCGTTTCGGGACGGCGAAGGTCGGCAAGGTGTTCGGGCCGGTCACCGGCGTGTGGTTCCTCGCGCTGGCGGCGCTGGGCGTGTTCAACATCGTCCACGAACCGGAAGTGCTCTACGCGATCAACCCGTGGTGGGCGGTCAACTTCTTCGCCACCCACTCTTGGCACGGCGTGTTCATCCTTGGCGCCGTCGTGCTGGCGGTGACCGGCGGCGAGGCAATCTATACCGACATGGGCCACTTCGGCGCACGGCCGATCCGCTACGCCTGGTACTGGTTCGTGCTGCCGGCGCTGATGCTCAACTACCTCGGGCAGGGCGCGCTGGTGCTGGAGGACCCGACCGCGGTCCAAAACCCGTTCTACATCGGCGTGCCGGAGTGGGCGCGGGCGCCGATGGTCGTGCTGGCCACCGCGGCGACGGTGATCGCATCGCAGGCGGTCATTACCGGCGCGTTCTCGGTGACGCGACAGGCGATGCAGCTGGGCTACATCCCGCGCATGACCATCCGCCACACGTCCAGCGAGACGATCGGCCAGATCTACATCCCCGGGGTCAACTGGGCGATGGCGGCGGTGGTGATCCTGCTGGTGGTCAGCTTCGGCAGTTCGTCCAACCTGGCCACGGCCTACGGCATCTCGGTGTCGGGCACGATGCTGATCGACACCCTGCTGCTGGCGCTGGTGGCCCGCGCGCTGTGGCCGAGCTGGCGCTGGTGGGTGCTGCCGCTGTGCGTGCTGTTCTTCATCGGCGACGTCGCGTTCGTCATCGCCAACGGCGCCAAGCTGCTCCAGGGCGGCTGGTTCCCGCTGGCGCTGGGCATCGTGTTGTTCACCCTGCTGCGGACCTGGCGCCGCGGCCGCGAGCTGCTGCGCGACGAGATCCAGAAGGGGGGCATCCAGCTCGACAGCTTCCTGCCCGGGCTGATGCTGGCGCCGCCGGTGCGGGTGCCGGGGACGGCGGTGTTCCTAGCGTCCGACCCCGGGCTGGTGCCGCACGCGTTGATGCACAACCTCAAGCACAACAAGGTGCTGCACGAGCGCAACGTGTTCCTGACGGTGGAGACGCTGTCGGTGCCGTACGCGCCGAAGGAGAAGCGCCTGCGGATCGCGGAGATCGGCAACGACTTCCACCGGGTGCTGGTGCGCTTCGGCTTCATGGAGACGCCCGACGTGCCGCTGGCCCTGATGCGCTCGTGCGATGCCGGCGGGATCCATTTCGACCCGATGGACACGACCTATTTCGCCAGCCGCGAGACGGTGGTGGCGATCGCCCGCCGTGGCATGCCGGTCTGGCGCGACCGCCTGTTCGCGCTCATGCACCGTAATGCCGCGCCAGCCACCGGGTTCTTCCGGATCCCGGGCAACCGGCTGGTCGAACTGGGTTCGCAGGTCGAGATCTGATCGCGGGCCGCGCCACGCGTTTTCCGGCCGCACCCATGCGACGATAGGCCGATGAACGACGAGCGCATCATTGCCGCCGACGCGACGCGCGAAGACGACGCGATCGAGGCCTCGATCCGGCCCAAGCGGCTGGACGAATACCTCGGCCAGCAGCCGGTCCGCGAGCAGATGAAGATCTACATCGAAGCCGCCCGCGGACGCGGTGAGGCGCTCGACCACGTGTTGATCTTCGGCCCGCCGGGGCTCGGCAAGACCACCCTCAGCCACGTGATCGCCAACGAGCTCGGCGTCGGCCTGCGCCAGACCTCCGGCCCGGTGATCGAGAAGGCCGGGGATCTCGCCGCGCTGCTGACCAACTTGCAGCCGCACGACGTGCTGTTCATCGACGAGATCCATCGCCTCTCGCCGGTGGTCGAGGAGGTGCTGTACCCGGCGATGGAGGACTACCAGATCGACATCATGATCGGCGAAGGCCCCGCCGCCCGCTCGATCAAGCTCGACCTGCCGCCGTTCACCCTGATCGGTGCGACCACCCGCGCCGGCCTGCTGACCGCGCCGCTGCGCGACCGCTTCGGCATCGTCCAGCGGCTCGAGTTCTACAGCGCCGCGGAACTCACCCGGATTGTCCGCCGCTCGGCGCAGATTCTCGGCATCGATTGCGAGCCCGAGGGCGCCACCGAGATCGCGCGCCGATCGCGCGGCACCCCGCGCATCGCCAACCGCCTGCTGCGGCGGGTGCGCGACTACGCCCAGGTCCGCGCCGACGGTTCGATCAACCGTGCGACGGCCGACGCGGCGATGGCGATGCTCAAGGTCGACCCGGAAGGGTTCGACGAGCTTGACCGGCGGATGCTGCGCACGATCATCGACAACTTCGACGGCGGCCCGGTCGGGGTGGAATCGCTCGCGGCGGCGCTGAGCGAGGAGCGCGGCACCCTGGAGGACGTGATCGAGCCGTACCTGATCCAGCAGGGCTTCCTGGTGCGCAGCGCCCGCGGGCGGATGGCCACGCCCAAGGCCTACCAGCACCTCGGCCTGAGGGCCGGGCCAGCGACGGCCGGCCTGTTCGGAGAGCCCGGCGGTGAATAGTGGGCTCGCGTTCAGCTGGCCGACACGGGTCTACTGGGAGGATACCGACGCCGGTGGCGTGGTCTACCACGCGCAGTACCTGGCGTTCCTGGAGCGCGCCCGCACCGAGTGGATGCGCGCGCAGGGCTACGGCCAGGAGCTGCTGCGTCTGGACCACGACCTGGTGTTTGCGGTGCGGGCCATGCAAATCGATTTCCTCAGGCCCGCCCGGCTCGATGACGCGCTGCAGGTCGGGGTGTCGTTGCGGGAGTGCCGCCGCGCGAGCGCGGTGTTCGCGCAGGACGTCCGCCGCGGCGACGAAGTGCTGCTGACCGCCACCGTGCGCGTGGCTGCGCTCGATGCCGCCGGCTTCCGTCCGCGACCGATCCCGCAGCCGCTGCTGGACGGGTTGAAGGCGCTGGAAGGCCGCTGACCCGCCGTTGTAGCGCCACCCGGTTCACCCCTTTCCATCGCCACCGACGTTAACCACGACATCGCCCAGGCACCGGGCACGGAGACCACGAATGACCCCATTGCTGAGCGCGCTGCAGGCCACCACCGTCGAACCGCTGCCGGAGGACGCCACCGCCGCCGTCGGCAATGCCGCCGCGGTCCTGCCGACCGAGGCAATCACTGGCGACAACAGCCTCAACCTGCTGCAGCTGATCCTGCATGCGAGCCTGCCGGTGCAGCTGGTGATGATCCTGCTGCTGTTCGCGTCGATCGCGTCGTGGGTGATCATCTTCCGCAAGAAGAAGGTGCTCGACCGCGCCGAGCGCGAGGCCGAGGCCTTCGAGGAACGGTTCTGGTCCGGTACCGACCTGACCAAGCTCTACACCGGCGCCAGCCAGCGCAACCGTGACGTGGGCGGGATGGAGTCGATCTTCGAGGCGGGCTTCCGCGAGTTCTCGCGCCAGCGCCGCGTGGCCGACAGCCGCATGCAGCTGGAAGGTGCGCAGCGCGGCATGCGCGTGGCCACCGCGCGCGAGCTCGACGGCCTGGAGCACAACCTCGAGTTCCTCGCCAACGTCGGTTCGATCGCCCCGTACGTCGGCCTGTTCGGCACCGTCTGGGGGATCATGATTTCGTTCCAGGGCCTGGCCAACGT
This sequence comes from Lysobacter zhanggongensis, assembly GCF_046638635.1. NCBI lineage: Bacteria > Pseudomonadati > Pseudomonadota > Gammaproteobacteria > Lysobacterales > Lysobacteraceae > Lysobacter > Lysobacter zhanggongensis. Next base: position 13,447 of record NZ_JBJXHK010000005.1, on the reverse strand, counting down.
GCAGGAAGCGACCATCGCGACCGTCGCGCCCGGCATCTCCGAGGCGCTGATCGCGACCGCGATGGGCCTGTTCGCCGCCATTCCGGCGGTCTGGGCCTACAACCGCTACGCGACCAAGGTCGAGCGGATCGCGGTCCGCTACGACGCCTTCTCCGAGGAGTTCTCCTCGATCCTCGAGCGTCAATACCACCAGGAGGCCTGATGGCCATGACCTCCAACGGCCGCCGCATCCGCAAGCGCCGGCTCAAGGCAGAGATCAACGTCGTGCCGTACATCGACGTGATGCTGGTGCTGCTGATCATCTTCATGGTGACCGCGCCGCTGCTCAACCTCGGCGTGGACATCGAACTGCCGCGTTCGAACGCGAAGACCATCTCGCAGGACAAGGATCCGGTGATCGTCAGCGTGGACAAGGACGGCAACTACTTCCTTGCTGTGCAGGGCGCCGAGCAGGAGGCGCTGTCGGCCGAGGCGCTGGAGGCGAAGGTCGCCGCGTTCGTGCGGCAGAACCCGGACGTGCCGGTGTACGTCGCCGGCGACCGGGACGCCAATTACGAGGTGGTGCTGCGGGCGATGGTGCTGCTGCAGAACGCCAACGTGCCCCGGGTGGGGCTGATGAGCGCGCCGTCGGAGGCCGTGCAGCAGTGAGGGAAACCCGCGCCGATACCCGGCAGGCGATGCTGCTCGCCATCGGGCTGCACATACTGCTGTTCGGGCTGATGTTCGCCGGGCTGTGGTGGACCCGTACCGCGGCGCCGACCAGTGCAGCAGGCGCCCCGGTGGAGGCCACCCTGGTGGACGCCGACGCGCTGTCGCAGTCGATGCGGCAAGCGCTCAGCGACCGCCCCGAGCCGATTGCCCGGCCGGAACCCGAGCCGTTGCCCGAACCGGTCGAGGAGGACGCCGCGCCGCCGCCGCAGCCGCTCCCCGAGCCGGTCCCGCAGGACGCGCCGACGCCGCCCCAGCAGCAGGCCCAGGATTTCATCCCGGTGCCCGATACCGTCGAACAGGACGAGGTCGTCGATGTGCCGACCCCGACGCCCACCGACGAGGAAAAGTTGCAGGAGGAGAAGCGCCGGCAGGCGCAGGTCGACCTCACCGAGAAGAAGCGCCAGGAGGAGGCCGAGCGCAAGCGCCGGCTCGCGGCCGAAGCCAAGGAGCGCGAGGAAAAGCTAGCCGAGATCCGCCGCAAGCGGGCGGCCGCGGCGCGCGAAGCGGAGCTGGCCGCGCAGAAACTCAAGCAGATCGCCGACGCGCAGGCCGCCAGCAATACGGATTCCTCGTCGAGCGCCGCCAGCGCTCCCGCGGGCAACAACGGCGTCGACACCGGCCTGAAGGCGCGGTACGCCGCGGCGCTGACCGAAGCCATCCTGGCCAAGTGGACCCGCCCCGAAACCGTGCCACTGGGTGCGCGCTGCAAGCTGATCATCCGCCAGCTGCCCGGTGGCGAGGTCATGGATGCCGAAGTCGCCTCGCCCTGCGCCTACGACGAGTTGGGGCGTCGTTCGATCGAGGCGGCCGTGCTCAAGGCGCAGCCGCTGCCCTACGCCGGATTCGAGCCGGTGTTCGCGCGGACGCTGGAGCTCAACTTCGTCGCCCAGGACCGCTGAGCGCCTTGAGACACTGCCGATTCGCGCGTTCAGCTTTGAGAAAGCGTTCACACGCATGCTGTTAAGACTTCAGCCTTGCTGTCAGGACCTGCTGATGAAAAAACTCCCCCGCTGGTACTCCCCCCGCCGCTGGTTCGCGAGGTCCGCGGCGATGTCCGCCGTGGTGCTCGCCCTGCTGCTGCCGTTCGCCGCTTCGGCCCAGCAACAGGGACTGGAACTGGACATCGTCGGCGGCAACGCGGCCGCGCTGCCGATTGCCGTGGTGCCGATGCCCTACCAGGGCGGCGCCGCCGCCCCCGAGACCGACGTCGCCGCGGTGATCGCGGCCGACCTCAACCGGTCCGGCCAGTTCCGCAGCCTGCCCGAGGGTGACCTGGTCGAGCGCCCGACCCGGGGTAGCGAGGTCAACTACCCGACGTGGCGCGCGCTCAACCAGGATTACCTGGTGGTCGGCCGCGTGGTCGACGGCGGGAGCGGTGCCTACCGGGTCGAGTACGAGCTGTTCGACGTGGCCACCCAGCAACGCCTGCTCGGCTTCGCGCTGACTGCGCGGAGCAACGCGATGCGCGATGTCGCCCACCAGATCGCCGATGCGATCTACGAGAAGATCCTCGGAGTGAAGGGCGCGTTCTTCACCCGGATCGCCTACATCACCGCCACCGGCGTCGGCCGCGATGCGAGCTACGCGCTGGTGGTTGCCGACTCTGACGGGTTCAACCCGCAGACCGTGGTGACCTCGTCGGAGCCGCTGCTGTCGCCGTCGTGGAGCCCCGACGGCAACCGCCTGGCGTACGTCAGCTTCGAAGGCGGCAGCTCGTCCATCTACATCCAGGACATCAGTACCGGCAGTCGCCAGCTGGTCGCCAAGTTCCGCGGCATCAACAGCGCACCGGCGTTCTCCCCCGACGGCGGCCGCATGGCGATGACCCTGTCGCGCAGCGGAAACCCCGAGATCTACGTGATGAACCTCGGCAGCAAGGCGCTGACCCAGGTCACCAACCATTTCGGCATCGACACCGAGCCGACGTGGAGCGCCGACGGCGGCACCCTGTACTTCACGTCCGACCGCGGCGGCCAGCCGCAGATCTACCAGGTGCCGGCCGGCGGTGGCAGCGCCAGCCGCGTGAGCTTCCAGGGCAACTACAACGCCAGCGCCAGCGTGTCGCCCGACGGCCAGAAGATCGCCACCGCGCAGGGCGCGGGCAATACCTACCGCATCGCCGTGATGGACCGCAGCCTGGGGTCGGCGCGCTGGAGCACGCTTTCGCCCGGTTCCCTCGACGAGTCCCCGAGCTTCGCCCCGAATGGCGCGATGATCATCTATGCTGCGCGTGAAGGCGGCCGCGGGGTGCTGTATGCGGTGTCGGCCGACGGCCGGGTGCGCCAGCGCCTGGTGCTTGCCGGCGGCGATGTCCGCGAGCCGGCATGGGGGCCGTTCCGTACGCCCTAGGCGCCGTATTGATCACACGGCGTTGTTCCGGTTTTTCCACCGTTTCACTGTTCCAGAAGTTCAGCCAAGAAGTTCAGCCAAGACGAGGATTTGACGATGAACAACACCACGCGCGTTCTGATGGCCGCCCTGCTGTGCACCGCGGCGATCGGCTGCTCCAAGAAGGTCAAGGAAACCCCGCCGCCGGTCGATACCACCCCCGCCCCGGTCACCCAGACGCCGACCACCCCGGGCGCGTACACCCCGGCCGACCTGGATACCGATGCCTGCCTGCGGCAGCGCGTGGTGTACTTCGACTTTGACCAGGACGTGCTGCGTCCGGAGTTCCAGGCCGTCGTCGGCTGCCACGCCAAGTACCTGCGTGACCGCCCGACCTCGCGCATGACCCTGGAAGGCCACGCCGACGAGCGCGGCAGCCGCGAGTACAACATGGGTCTGGGCGAGCGTCGTGGCCTGGCCGTGTCCTCGGCGATCCAGGCCAACGGTGGCTCGGGCGCGCAGATCATCACCAACAGCTACGGCGAAGAGCGCCCGACCTGCACCGCGTCCAACGACGAGTGCTGGGCCCGCAACCGTCGCGTCGAGATCATCTACACCGCGAAGTAAGAAGGCACTGCCAGATGCGCAATATCCACAAAACGCTTATTGCGACATCGCTGGTTGCGGCGGCCCTCGTGGCCGCCGCACCCGCCTCGGCCCAGCGTATGAGCCTGGCCGAGCGGGTCACCCGGCTCGAGCAGCAGGCAGGCAACAACCAGGTTTCGGTCGACCTGTTGCGCCAGGTCAACCTGCTGAAGGAAGAAGTGGTCGCGCTGCGCTCGCAGGTCGAGCAGCTGGGCCACGAACAGGAACAACTCAAATCCAGCGCGCGGGCCCAGTACCTGGACCTGGACGGCAGGATCAACCGGCTCGATGGCGGCGCAGGCACGCCCGCGCTGGACGCATCGACACCGGCGGAGGTCGTCGACCCGGCGCCCGCCGCCGCCCGCCCTGCGGTCGAACCGACCGCGGACGCCGGCGCCGGGCCGACGATCTACGGCGACCCCGGCAAGCTCGACCAGCTGGAAGGCGAGCGCGAGGCCTACGACATCGCGTTCGACGCGCTCAAGAATGGCGAGTACGCCGAATCGGCGCGCCTGTTCCATGCCTTCCTCGGCCGCTTCCCCGGCGGTGCCTACGCCCCCAACGCGCTCTACTGGCTTGGCGAGAGCTACTACGTCACCCAGAACTACAAGCTCGCGCTGGAGCAGTTCGAAGCGCTGATGCAGCGTTACCCGACCCATGACAAGGCGCCGGGCGCGATGCTCAAGGTCGGGCTGTCGCAGCAGGGGCTCGACCGTCTCGACGACGCCGAGCGCACCCTGGCCGAGGTGGCCAGCCGCTACCCCGGCACCGATGCCGCGCGGGTCGCCAGCGACCGCCTCGGCGCGATCCAGCTCGGCCGCCTGCGCTGAGCACAGCGCCAACGCAAACCGGCCATAGGGTCCCGGATACCGCCATCCGGTCTAAAATGACGGCATGAACGCCGTAGTCCCCGAGGCGGCCGCGACCTCGCCCGAGCGACTGCGGCTGACCGAAATCTTCCTGTCCCTGCAAGGCGAATCGCGCAGCATCGGCTGGCCGACCGTTTTCGTGCGCCTGACCGGCTGCCCGCTGCGCTGCCAGTACTGCGACACCGCTTACGCCTTCCATGGCGGCGAGTGGTGGGACTTCGACGGCATCCTAGCCGAGGTCGCCCGCCACGGGGTCCGGCACGTCTGCGTGACGGGTGGCGAGCCGTTGGCACAAAAGCGCTGCATCGGCCTGCTGGAGCGCCTTTGCGACGCCGGCTACGAGGTGTCGCTGGAAACCTCCGGTTCGATCGACATCGCGCCCGTGGACCTGCGCGTCTCCCGCGTGCTCGACATCAAGACACCGGGTTCGGCCGAGGTGGAACGCAACCTGTGGTCCAACATCGCGCAGTTGACGCCCAACGACCAGGTGAAGTTCGTGGTCTGCTCGCGCGAGGACTACGACTGGGCGAAGGCAGTCATCGCCGAGCACCGGCTGGTCGAGCGCTGCGAAGTGCTGATGTCGCCGAGTTTCAGCCAGGTGCGTCCACGCGAGCTGGCCGACTGGATCGTCGCCGACCGCCTGCCGGTCCGCTTCCAGATGCAGTTGCACAAGGTCCTGTGGGACGACGAGCCGGGGCGCTGAAATGAAGAACGCCGTCGTCCTTGTGTCCGGGGGCATGGACTCCGCCGTCGTGCTGGCCATCGCCCGCGAGCAGGGGTTTGCCGTGCACGCCTTGAGCGTGCGCTACGGGCAGCGCCACACGTCCGAGCTGGAGGCGGCCGACCGGGTCGCGACGGCGTTGGGGGCGGTGGCCCACAAGACCGTCAACGTCGACCTGCGCAGCATTGGCGGGTCCGCGCTCACCGACGACATCGACGTGCCGCTGGACCATGTCGCCGGCGCCGACGAGATCCCGGTGACCTACGTGCCGGCACGCAACACGATCATGCTGTCGGTCGCGCTCGGCTGGGCCGAGGTCCTGGGCGCGGCGGACATCTTCTGCGGCGTCAACGCGGTCGACTACTCGGGGTATCCGGACTGCCGGCCGGCGTTCATCGAAGCATTCGAGCGGCTCGCCAACCTCGCCACCAAGGCGGGGGTGGAGGGTGCCGGCATCCGCGTGCACGCGCCATTGCAGCACATGAGCAAGGCCGCGATCGCCCGCGAGGGAGTGCGCCTCGGCGTGGACTTCGGCCAGACCGTGTCGTGCTACAAGGCCGACGCGGACGGGCGCGCGTGCGGGCATTGCGACGCGTGCCGGCTGCGCGCCGAAGGTTTTGCCGCCGCCGGCATCGCCGACCCCACCCGTTACATGCGTTAGAATTGCCGACCCGGCGCTGCCGGGCGGACAGCGGGTCGTTAGCTCAGTCGGTAGAGCATCGGACTTTTAATCCGCTGGTCGATGGTTCGAATCCATCACGACCCACCACTGTCCCGAAGCCCCGCCACGGCGGGGTTTTTCGTTTCCAGCCCGCTACTCAGGCGACGTCGAACAGCTGCTGCAGCACCGCCTCGCCGTAGCGCTCGAGCTTGGTCCCGCCGATGCCGGCGATGCCGGCCAGGTCGTCCAGGTCCCCCGGGTCGGCCTCGGCGATCGCGCGCAGCGTGGCGTCGTGGAAGATCACGTAGGCGGGCACGTTCTGTTCGCGCGCGGTGGTGGCGCGCCACTCGCGCAGGGCGTCGAAGCGCAGCGCGGCCTCCGGGGCGAGTTCGATCATCGGCGCGGCGCCGGCGCGTTCGCGTCGTCGCGTGGATCGGGGCGCTTCCTTGCGGAAGCGCAGGGTGCGCTCGCCACGCAGCACCGGGGTGGCCAGCGCGGTCAGGCGTAGCGCGTTGTGGCGATCGACGTCGGCTTCCAGCAGGCCGGCCGCGACCAGTTGCCGGAACACGCCGCTCCACTGCCGCACGTCGAGGTCCGCGCCGATGCCCCAGGTACTCAGCTGCTCATGGCCGAAACGCTGGACCTTGTCGGTGGCCACTCCGCGCAGGATGTCGATCAGGTGGCCGGCACCGAACCTCTGGCCGCTGCGGTACACGCAACTCAGCGCCTTGCGCGCGGCCTCGGTGCCGTCCCAGCTCTCGGGCGGATCGATGCAGTTGTCGCAGTTGCCGCAGTGGCCCTCGTGGGCCTCGCCGAACCAGCCCAGCAGGGCCTGGCGCCGGCAGTCAGTGGATTCGCAATACCCAAGCAGTGCATCGAGCTTGCGGACCTCCAGCTGCTTGCGCTCTTCGCCGGCCTCGCCCTGGTTGATCAGCTGGCGCAGGTTGACCACGTCGCCCAGGCCGTAGCTGAGCCAGGCCTCGGCTGGCTCGCCGTCGCGGCCGGCGCGTCCGGTTTCCTGGTAGTAGCCCTCGATGGACTTGGGCAGGTCGACGTGGGCGACAAAGCGCACGTCGGGCTTGTCGATGCCCATGCCGAACGCGATCGTCGCCACCATCACCACGCCGTCGGCCTGCAGGAAGCGGCGCTGGTTGGCCGCGCGCTGCTCGTTGGGCATGCCAGCGTGGTAGGGCAGGGCGTCGATGCCGGCGAGCTGCAGCTGTTCGGCGACCTTCTCGACGCGCTTGCGCGAGAACGCGTAGACGATGCCGCTCTCGCCCTTGTGGCCTGCGATGAAATCAAGCAGCGCGCGGCTGCCATTGCCGTCCTTCTGGACCACCCGGTAGCGGATGTTGGGCCGGTCGAACGAGCTGACGAAACGGCGGGCATCCTCGAGCGCGAGCCGTTCGGCGATCTCGCGACGGGTGGGGGCGTCGGCCGTCGCGGTCAGCGCGATCCGCGGCACGTCCGGCCAGCGCTCGTGGAGGATCGTCAGCTGGCGGTACTCGGGCCGGAAGTCGTGGCCCCACTGGGATACGCAGTGCGCCTCGTCGATCGCGAACAGGGCGATGCCGTGGCCGGCATGCGCGCGCTCGAGCAGGTGCAGGAAGCGCCCGGTCAGGAGCCGCTCCGGGGCGACGTACAGCAGGTCGAGGTCGCCGGCCAGCAGGTCGCGCTCGACCTCGGCCGCGGCACCGGCGTCGAGGCTGGAATTGAGGCACGCCGCGCGGACGCCGAGCTGGCGTAGCGCTTCCACCTGGTCCTGCATCAACGCGATCAACGGCGAAACGACGATCCCGGAGCCGTCGCGCAGCAGGGCCGGCAACTGGTAGCACAGGGACTTGCCGCCGCCGGTGGGCATCAGCACGAGCGCGTCGTTGCCGCCGGCCACGCACGCGACGATCTCGGCCTGCTCGCCGCGGAAACCGGGGTGGCCGAAGGTGGTGCGGAGCAGTTCGAGCGCGGCGTTTTCCATGCGCGTCAGGGTAGCAAGCGGTGGTCTCGCCGCCTGCCGAGCGGCGCCCGCCACCGGGTCGGAAAAGGACGAGCCGGGTCGCTGCGCGCCTGCCGGACAGGCGGCCGGAAAAACAAACCCCGGGACCTGCCCGGGGTTGTAAGTGCTACGCAGGTGCCTGCGCCTACTGCAACAGCGAGCGCAGCATCCAGGCGTATTTCTCGTGGGTCTGCAGGCGCTGGGTCAGCAGGTCGACGGTCGGGTCGTCGCCGGCGTCGTCGGCGGTCTTCAGCACCTTGCGCGCAGTCCGGCAGACGGCCTCGTTGCCGACCACCAGCTGCCGCACCATCTCGCGCCAGTCCGCGGCATCCTCCAGTCCGGGTTCCTCGGGGATCGTGGTCAGGCGGGTGAACTCGGCGTACGAACCCGGCGCGTTGAAGCCCAGGGCGCGGATCCGTTCGGCGATCTCGTCGAGTGCCGTCCACTGCTCGGTGTACTGGGTCTCGAACATCACGTGCAGGGCGTTGAACATCGGCCCGGTGACGTTCCAGTGGAAGTTGTGGGTCTTGAGGTACAGCGTGTAGGCGTCGGCAAGGAAACCCGCCAGACCGGTCGCGATGTTCTTGCGATCACGGTCGCCGATCCCGATATCGATCGCCGGAGCGCTCGATCCGGAGCCCGGCGAGGCGGCCGGCCTGGCGACGGCGGCAGGGCGAGTGGTCTTGGTGGTCTTGGCCGCCTTCGCGGGTTTGGCAGTGGATCGGGTCTTGGCCATCGGTGATCTCCTTCGGATAGTCGCCTGCAGCGACAATGGGCGCGCAGGCAATGGTGTGGAACGTTTTGTCCGGACACGAACGAATCAATGAATCCTAAGGATCCGCCCGCTAAGACCACGTCACGGCGCCCGCCGCTGTCGCCCGCGTTGCGGCAGGCGCGCGAGGCGATCGACCGTGGCCTGAGCCGTGATCGTGGCCGGCTGCACGGGCTGTGGTCGCGCTGGCGCGGCCGTCCCGACGACGCCGAGGCGCAGGCTGCGTTCGAGCGGGCGCTGGCCGAGTCGGTGGTGCGGCGCGAGTCGCGGGCGGCCAACCTGCCTGCGGCGCCGGTCGATCCGTCCCTGCCGATCGCGGCCGAGGCCGACCGCATCGTCGAGCTGATCCGGGCGCACCCGGTCGTGGTGATCGCCGGCGAGACCGGTTCGGGCAAGACCACCCAGATCCCCAAGCTGTGCCTGGCCGCCGGCCGTGGGGCGGCGGGCATGATCGGCTGCACCCAGCCGCGCCGGATCGCCGCGCGGGCGGTCGCCAAACGCGTGGCCGAGGAACTGCAGACGCCGCTGGGCGGGGCAGTGGGCTACCAGGTCCGGTTCAACGAGAACGTCGGCGAGCAGACCGCGGTCAAGTTCATGACCGACGGCATCCTGCTGGCCGAGATCCAGTCCGACCGCTGGCTGTCGCGCTACGACACGATCCTGATCGACGAGGCGCACGAACGCAGCCTCAACATCGACTTCCTGCTCGGCTACCTCAAGCAGCTGCTGCAAAAGCGCCGTGACCTCAAGGTCATCGTCACCTCGGCGACGATCGACACCGCACGCTTCGCCACACACTTCGACGATGCCCCGGTGGTCGAGGTCGAAGGCCGCAGCTACCCCGTCGAAGTGCGTTACCGGCCGCTGGAGGGCGAGGGCGACCGCGAAGGCGAGCGCACGGTCAACGACGCGATCGTCGCCGCGTGCGACGAGATCAACCACGGAGATCCCCGGGGCGATGTGCTGGTGTTCCTGCCCGGCGAGCGCGAGATCCGCGACGCCCACCAGGCACTGGAGCGTCGCAAGTACCGCCACACTGAAGTACTGCCGCTGTACGCACGCCTGTCGGTGCGCGACCAGGACCGTGTGTTCAACCCCGGCCCGCAGCGCCGCATCGTGCTGGCGACCAACGTCGCCGAGACCTCGCTGACGGTGCCGCGTATCCGCTACGTGGTTGATCCCGGGTTGGCGCGGGTCAAGCGCTACAGCCCGCGCGGCAAGCTCGACCGGCTGCACATCGAACCGATCAGCCAGGCCAGTGCCAACCAGCGCAAGGGACGTTGCGGGCGCGTGTCGGAGGGCACGTGCTACCGCCTCTACAGCGAGGCCGACTTCCAGTTGCGGCCCGAGTACACCGACCCCGAGATCCGCCGCGCCGCGCTGGCCGGGGTGATCCTGCGGATGCTGGCACTCGGCCTGGGCGACATCGAGCGCTTCCCCTTCCTGGAGCCACCGGACCCGCGCGCGATCGCCGACGGCTGGCAGCAGTTGGCCGAACTGGGCGCGGTCGACGAATCCCGCACGATGACCGCGACCGGCCGGCTGATGGCACGCATGCCGGTCGACGTGAAGCTCGCCCGCATGCTGGTCGCCGCCAATGCGCGGGGCTGCCTGCGCGAGATGCTGGTGATCGCCTCGTTCCTCGGCATCCAGGACCCCCGCGAGCGGCCCGCGGACCAGCGCGCCGCGGCCGACAATGCCCACGCGCAGTTCGTCGACTACAGCTCGGAGTTCGTCGGCACGCTGAAGCTCTGGACCGCCTACCAGGACGCGCACGAGGAGCTGACCCAGTCGCAGTTGCGCCGCTGGTGCGAGAAGCACTTCCTCGGCTTCCTGCGCATGCGCGAATGGCGTGAGCTGCACCGCCAGCTCAAGCTGATGGCGGATGACCTCGGCTGGCAGCAGGGGCCGGTGCTGGCCGAACTCGATGCCGGTGCGTTCGCCAACCTGCACCGCGCATTGATAGCCGGGTTGCCGACCCAGATCGGACACCGTCAACCGGGGCCGGAGAAGAAGCCGGGCGAGAAGAAGCCGGGCGAGCGCCGGCCGGCGGCGGTCTACGAGGGCCCGCGTGGGCGCCGGTTCGGGCTGTTTCCGGGCTCCTGGCTGATCCGCAAGCCGCCGCCGTGGGTGCTGTCGGCCACGCTGCTCGACACCGAGAAGGTCTGGGCGATGACCAACGCCGCGATCGAGCCGCAATGGGCGATCGACGAGCTGCCGCACCTGCTCGCCCGCCGTCACTTCGACCCGCGCTGGTCGCGTGCGCAGGGTCGCGTGCTCGGCAGCGAGCAGGTCAGCCTGTTCGGGCTGGTGCTCGCGCCCAAGCGTCCGATCCACTACGGCGGCCTGTATCCGGAGGAGAGCCGGGCGATCTTCGCCCGCGACGCGCTGGTCACCGGCGAGATCAACACCCGCGCGGTGTTCCTCAAGCGCAACCTAGCGACGCTGGAGAAGGCGCGGGAGGAGGAAGCCAAGCAACGCCGCGCCGGCATCGTGGTCGACGAGGACTGGATGGCGCGCTGGTATTTGGACCGGCTGCCGCCGCACGTGCACAACGCGCAGGCGCTGGACGCCTGGTTCAACAAGCTGCCGCCGCCTTCGAAGTCCGCGCTGGAATGGTCGCTCGAGGACCTGCTGATCGGCGACGAGACCGATGCGTCGCGGTTCCCACCGGTGATCGGGCTGGGCGACGCGCGGCTCGCGGTGAAGTACCGCTTCGACCCCGGCGCACCGGACGACGGCATGACCGTCGCGGTGCCGCTGCACCTGCTCAACGCGCTCGACCCGGTCCGGCTGGGCTGGCTCGCGCCGGGCTTCGTCGCCGACAAGGCGGCGGCGCTGATCAAGTCGCTGCCCAAGGCGCAGCGGCGCAACTTCGTGCCCGCGCCGGACTTCGCCCGTGCGTTTGCCGAGGCGCACCCTGGGCCGGAGGCCGACACCTTCACCGGCACGCTGGCGCGCTTCCTGCACAAGGTCACCGGGGCCGAGGTCGCGGGTGTCGATTTCGACGAGGCGGCACTGGAGCCGCACCTGCGCGCCAACCTGCGCCTGCATGACCGTGACGGCCGTACGGTGCTGGCCGAATCGCGCGACCTGGATGACCTGCGGGCACGCTTCGGCGAGCGGGCCGCGCGTGCATTCGCGGCCCATGCGGCTGACGGCATGGGCCAGCGCGGGCTGGTCGAATTCCCCGACACGCCGATCCCGGCCAGCGTGCCCGGTGCCGCCGGCGTGCCGGCCTACCCGGCACTGCACGACGATGGGGACAGCGTCTCGTTGCAGGTGCATGCCGAGCGCGAGACCGCGTTGCGCCACCATCCCCGCGGCGTGCGCCGGTTGCTGTGGCTGGCGCTGGCCGACAAGCGCAAGCAGGCCCGCAAGCAGTTGCCGGTCTCGCCCAGGACCGGCCTGCTGTACGCGGCGATCGAATCGGCCGCGCCGAGGCAAACCGGCGAACGCGATGGCGACCGCCTCCGGGGCGACATCGTCGACGGCGCGTTCGCATCGCTGGTGGCCGACGGGCTTGGCGACATCCGGGACACGGAGACATTCGTGGCGCGGCGCGACGCGGTCGCGCGGCAGCTCTTCCCCGAGTCGATGGAACGCTTGCACCAGGCCGAGACCATCCTCGCCGCGGTAGCCGAGGCGCGGGGCAAGCTGGAGTCGCCCCTGATGGGCTGGGCCAGCGGCAACCTGGACGACATGCGCGCGCACCTCGCGGCGCTCACGCCGCCCGGGTTCCTGCGCGACGTGCCGGCCTCGGCGCTCGCCGGCTACCCGCGCTACCTGAAGGCACTGGCCATGCGTGGCGAACGGGCGTTGCGCGACCCGACCCGCGACCAGGCGCGGATGCTGGAGCTCAAGCCGTTCGTAGACGCGCTGGCCGCGGCCGGTGCACGCGGCGAAGCCGACGCCCCGGAGTGGCAGGCGCTGCGCTGGGAGCTGGAGGAGCTGCGCGTCTCGCTCTTCGCGCAGGAACTCGGTGCGCGCGGGGTCTCACCGAAAAAACTGGCGACGCGGCTGGCGCGGATCGGTTGATACGCGACAGCTGACGCGTGTCCGTCGGCCTACTTGACCCGTTCGACCTTCGCGCGGGTGTTGTAGCCGGCGATCTTCATGTACCAGGCGCTGCCGATCAGGCTCGGGCTGATCTCCACCGCCGGGTTCTGCAGTTGCACGCCAGCCAGCGACGCGCTGTCGGTCTGGCGCCAGACCTGGCCGTTGTCCAGCGTGTACTGGCGTCCCTTGGCGAAGCCGCTGAACGTGCCCTGCACGTGGCCGGTCACCGACTCGTTCGAGCCGAAATTCAGGAAGCCGCGATTCTCGTCCTCGACCTCCTGCTTGGCCTGCTCCGCGGCCCGGGTCGTCTCGACGTCGAGGGTGCGGTTGAGCCAGGCGTTGAGGTTGGCCAGCTGCTCGGCGCTGAGCTGGTCCAGGCCTGCCGCCCGGAACTGCTCGGGCGTCATCTGCTGCTCGATCCTGGAGGCCTGCTGGCCCCATGCGAGCGCCGGCAACAGCAGGGCGATGCCCAGCACGAGCGGGCGGATACGGCGGATGGTCGACGGATGCATGTGCATGTGAACTGTTCCCGCGGTCGGTTGCTCGCTAGTGTAGCCATGTCCCCCGTGCCGCCATGAAGCCGTCGCAATGACCCCGTCTCCGCCACTGTCCGGGCCGCCCGCCGCCACGCCATCCGCGCTGGCCGGGGTGCTGGGGCACCCGGCGTGCGGGGCGTTGCCGCGGGGGC
>NZ_JBJXHK010000004.1:0-83425 GCF_046638635.1 Lysobacter zhanggongensis | reverse complement strand
GCCGCCCCTCCCTGCGCCGCCGTCACCGCCGCGGCCGGTCGTGGCCACCGCGTTGCCGCTCGAGCCGGAGTCGCTGGCGTCGGCGTCGCCCGAATCGGCGCTTGCCGTGGCCGAGGAATCGGCATCACCCGAGTCCGAAGCCGAGTCGGAGGTCGCATCGGCGTCGGCATCAGCGTCGCCGTTGTTGTCCTCCAGGGCCGCCGCGATCGCCGCAGCGATCGAACCGGACGCGGCGTCGCTGTCGGAATCGGCATCCGCATCGGCGTCCGTGTCGCCGCTGTCGGCTGACGCGCCGCCCAACCGGACGCTGGCCGCGATCGAATCGCCGCTGTCGGCGCCATCGCCGCCATCGCCGTCGCCACCATCGCCACCACCGCCAAAGCCCCAGCCGCCACCGCCGCCGTCACCACCGTCGGCATCGCCCGCGTTGGCCGCGACATTGCCGATGTTGCCTACGCCTACGCCGCTGACCGACCCGTTGAGCTCGGTCGATGCGATCGCGATGTTGGTGTTGAACGAGCTTTCCCAGTTGGCGGTCGCGTTGCTGTGGTTGTTGGCCGCTGCGTTGCCCAGGCCGTCGGCGTTGGCTTCGCCGTCGTTGTTGCGGTCGTCGCCGCTGTGGTCGTCGGTCTGCGAGGCGTCGAGGTCCAGCGCGAGGTCGAGCGTGGTGCTCTCGTCGTTGTAGCTGTCGTCGATGTCCTGGTCGAGGTCGCCATTACCGGCTTCGTCAGCTGACTGGGCCCAGGCGGGTGAGGTGAAACCAAGCGCCAGGAAGACTGCTGACGCCACCAGTGTTTTACGAATGCGCATGTCGTTCTCCTTCGAAAGGCGCCGGCCGGATGCAGGGGGGTGCCTCCGCAGCGGCGCACAGTTGGATACGCATGGGCGATGCCAGCGCCGGCGGGACAGCGGCCAGGCCTTGGTAGTGCTGGCGATCAGGTGATTCCGCCGGGGTCAGGGGGATGCGGACGCGTCGCGCGCGCGTCGAGGCGTGCCGGAACGATTCAATCCTGCAACCTGACGTGTCTCGTCACCCGTTACGGATGCTGGTTGGCAGGCCGCAGCCGTGAGGCCTGCAGGACTGGCGGGGGCCGTTCATGCCGATGTATCCAAATCGACACGCTAATTGGCGTTCCGGTTTAAGGCGTGTTTCGGGTGTCCTAAAAATCAATGACTTGAAGATTTTTTCTCAGCCATTTCCTAGGTATCAGCCCAGCTACCGCTTGGCGATGCCTCTACGCCCCGCCGCGCGCCTTCTCGCGCGCTTCACGCAGGCGCGCGAGTTTTTCACCCAGCTTGATCTCCAGCCCGCGGTTGACCGGCCGGTAGTAGGTTCGCTCGCCCATCGCGTCGGGAAAACCGGTCTGGTCCAGCGCGATGCCGCCTTCGGCCTCGTGGTCGTACTGGTAACCCTTGGCGTAGCCGAGCTGTTTCATCAACTTGGTCGGCGCATTGCGCAGGTGCAGCGGCACCTCCTGGGTGCCGTGCTCGACCACGTCGCGCCGCGCTGCCTTGTAGGCGACGTAGGCGGCGTTGGACTTGGCCGTGGTGGCCAGGTAGATCGCCAGTTGCGCGAGGGCGAGTTCGCCCTCGGGGCTGCCGAGTCGTTCGTAGGTGTCCCACGCTTCGATCGCCATCGTCTGTGCGCGCGGGTCGGCCAGGCCGATGTCCTCGGTGGCCATCCGGGTCAGCCGCCGGGCGAGATAGACCGGATCGCAGCCACCATCGAGCATGCGCGCGAGCCAGTACAACGCCGCGTCGGGGTTGGAACTGCGCACCGACTTGTGCAGTGCCGATATCTGGTCGTAGAACTGCTCGCCGCCCTTGTCGAACCGCCGCGTTCGGTCGGCCAGCACCTGCGCGAGGGTGGCTTCGGTGACGGTGCCCGACTCGCCCAGCGCCAGCTCGGCGGCGATCTCCAGCAACGTCAGTCCACGCCGGACGTCGCCGTCGGCGGCACCGGCGATCTGCAACAGCGCCTCTCCGGACACGTCGAGCCCCTGCCCGCCGAGGCCCCGCTCCTCATCGGCCAGTGCCCGCCGCAACGCCTCGGCGATGTCGTCCGCCGACACCGCCTCCATCACGTGCACCCGGCAACGCGAGAGCAGCGCGGAGTTGAGCTCGAACGACGGGTTCTCGGTGGTGGCGCCGACGAACAGGATCGTCCCGCGTTCGATGTGCGGCAGGAACGCATCCTGCTGGGCCTTGTTGAACCGGTGCACCTCGTCGACGAACAGCACCGTCCGGCGGCCATTGGCGAAGCGCTCGGCGGCTTCGGCCAGCACCACGCGCACGTCCGGCAACCCCGACAGAACCGCGGAGATGGCGCGGAATTCCGCGTCGGCGTACTTGGCCAGCAACAGCGCCAGGGTGGTCTTGCCGCAGCCCGGCGGCCCCCACAGGATCATCGAGTGCACCCGGCCGGCTTCCACCGCCCGCCGCAGGGCGGAGCCGGGGGCGAGCAAACGCCGCTGGCCAACCATCTCGTCGAGCGTCTGCGGGCGCATGCGCTCGGCCAGCGGACGCAGTGCGTCGCTGGCGGGGTCGCTGCCGACCAGGTCGGAACCGGGGGTGGGGGTTTTGCGACGCGCCACGGGGTCGGTCATCCGGAGGAGAGCCGACACGATAGCGAAGGCGCGCCCGAAGGCGAAGGCATCGGGATGCGCGGAATGATCAGCCCACGTGGCTGCCAGATCCCGGTTGCGGGATCAGCGGGCTGCGACCGCGGGCTCGGCCTCATCCGCCCAGTTGGACGTGGTCCCGAGTTCGTAATCCAGCCGCACCCAGTCACCGGAGCTGCGGTCATACAGTGCCCGGACCTGCGCCGGGGTGGTGCCCTCCCCCGCGAATTCGGCCGTACCCATCGCTGCCACCTGGAGGAAGCGGCCGCCGGCGCTCGCGGCAGTCACGTGGGTGGTCACCAGCTCCACCGCCTGGCTTGAGAACTCCGCGTCGAGCGCGGCATTAACATGCGCGTCCAGTTCGGCAGCCAGCTGGGAATCGAGCGGGACCGGGTCCGACGCCGGGTCCGGGTCGCCCAGACGCAGGGCCGGCACGCCGGCTGTGGCCGTCTCGGTGTCGTAGAGAACATCGAACTGGAACGCGACCCATTCGTCGTCGCCGCCGATGCGGAGCCTTCCTTCACCGGTAACGGTGCGGTCGCGGATGCTCGCGGGCATGACCGCGACCTCGTCCAGACGCACCTCGACCTTGCGCTCACCAAACTCCGTCGCAACTGCGCCGATCACCGCTGCCGCCACGGCGGCATCCATCGACTGGTCGCCCTCGATGCGCGAGTCGGGGGCGGTATCCCGCGCCTGCGCGTGCACCCAGTTCGGGCCGGTTGCAGGCTTCTGGGCGATGGCGACCGAGGTCAGCACGCCAGCGGACGCCATCATGGCGACGAGGACGGATTTGCGAAGAAGGTGACGGTGCATTGCGGGTTCCTGCGGCGCCGGAACGTGGCGCATGGACCGCACTGTGGACGCGTCACCGTCGAGGGGCCGTGATCCCAAGTCATTGAAAATGAACGGATCATGTTCATGACCCCGCACACGGCTGGAGATGCCGCGCCGCATACGAAAACGGCGAGGAAGCCCTCGCCGTTTTCCACGCCACGCTCGTGCTATTCAGCCGCCGCCGATCACGTCAACGCCCTTGGCCGGGGTGTACTTGAAGGTATCCGCTGCGAAGCGGGGATTGCGCTGCCAGCCAGTAAACCGGATTTCGGTGCGCTGGCCGATTGCGTCTACTACCTCCATCTTCACCAGGGCGGCTTCATCGAAGCCCAACCGGGCGCTGCGGAAACTGGCTTCCTGGCCGTCCCGCGGGGTCAGCTTGAGCCAAGACACGCCGTTGGCTTCGCCGCTCTCCTCCACCTGGAACATGGCGTCCAGCCGCTCAGGCTCGAACAGCGCCGCAAGCGGGCTGCTCTGCTCCTCAATCCCCTGTTCGCGTACGGTCACCTGGGCGAGATCCGGGTCGTAGATCCACACCTTCTTGCCGTCGGCGACGATCAACTGCGGATACGGCTTGGTGTACTCCCAGCGGAACAGGCGCGGGACCGACAGCTGCACTTCACCGCGGGAGGTCTCCTTGAGCTTGCCCTGCGAGGTATACACCTGCTGCACGAACTGCCCATCCAGGCCCTTCAGGCCCTTGGTGAAGGTGTCGAGGTCGTCGCGGGCACCGGCAAAGGCACTGCCGGCAGTGACGGCGCACAACAGCAGGCCGGTGGTCCAGCGGGTCATCTGCTTCATTCAATCGGTCTCCGATCAGCGTGGTCGCAGTGTGTGGGGACGAAGCTGAACGGGTGTTCGATGCCGGAGACGTCCGTTCACCTGCGCCCGTCGCCCCCTAGTCGCGCGGCGGCGGCGGGGCCAGCACGCTGCGGTCGCCGTTGTGTTCGGCCGGCGACACGACTCCGGCAGCCTCCATTGCCTCTACCAGCCGGGCGGCCCGGTTGTAGCCGATCTTGAGCCGGCGCTGCACGCCGGAGATCGACGCGCGACGGGTCTCGGTCACCACGCGCACCGCCTCGTCGTACAGCGGGTCCGACTCATCGCCGGCACTGGCGCTCTCGGGCAGGCCGGTGGCACCGACGACCACACCGTCGCCCATGGTCTGTACGTCCTCAAGCACGCCCTCGATGTAATCGGGCTTGCCGCCGACCTGCTTGAGGTGCTCGACCACGCGATGCACTTCCTCGTCCGACACGAACGCGCCATGCACGCGCTCGGGCATCGCCGTGCCGGGCGGCAGGTACAGCATGTCGCCGTTGCCCAGCAGCGCCTCGGCGCCGGACTGGTCGAGGATGGTCCGTGAATCGATCTTGCTCGACACCTGGAACGCGATGCGGGTCGGGATGTTGGCCTTGATCAGGCCGGTGATGACGTCGACCGAGGGACGCTGGGTCGCGAGGATCAGGTGGATGCCGGCCGCGCGCGCCTTTTGCGCCAGCCGCGCGATCAGCTCCTCCACCTTCTTGCCGACGATCATCATCATGTCGGCGAATTCGTCGATGAAGATGACGATGTGCGGCAGCGGCTCCAGCTGCGGCGGCGCCTCGTCGATGTCGGGGTTGGGCTTGAACAGCGGGTCCAGCATCGGCTGGCCGGCCTCGATCGCGTCGCGCACCTTCTTGTTGAACCCGGCCAGGTTGCGCACGCCGACGGTCGACATCAGCTTGTAGCGGCGCTCCATCTCGGCCACGCACCAGCGCAGGCCGTTGGCGGCCTCCTTCATGTCGGTCACGACCGGAGCAAGCAGGTGCGGGATGCCCTCGTAGACGCTCAGCTCGAGCATCTTGGGGTCGATCATCAGCATCCGAAGGTCCTTCGCAGAGGCCTTGTAGAGCAGGCTCAGGACCATCGCGTTTACGGCCACGGACTTGCCCGAGCCGGTGGTGCCGGCCACCAGCAGGTGCGGCATGCGCGCCAGGTCGGCCACCGTCGGGCGGCCGGAAATGTCCTTGCCCAGCGCCAGCGTCAGCGGGCTGTGGGACTTGTCGTACTCCTTGGACCGCAGCAGCTCGGACAGGTAGATCATTTCGCGCTGGGTGTTCGGCGTTTCCAGGCCGATGACCGACTTGCCGGGGATCACGTCGACCACGCGCACCGACTTCACCGACAGGCCGCGGGCGATGTCCTTGTCGAGCGAGCTGATCTGGCTGACCTTGATGCCTGGTGCCGGCTCGATCTCGAAACGAGTGATCACCGGCCCGGGGTAGGCACCGACCACGTTGGCGTCGATGCGGAAGTCCTTGAGCTTGAACTCGATCTGGCGCGACAGCGTTTCCAGCGTCTCGGGGCTGTAGCCCTTGGGCTGCGGCTTGGGGTCGTCGAGGAGCGCCAGCGGCGGGATGCCGGTGCCGTCACCAACGTGGAACAGCGGGATCTGCTGCTCGCGCTTGGCCCGGTCGCTCTTCTCGACCGCTGCAGGTGCCGGCGGCTCGATCTTGACCGGCGCCCGCTTCGCCCGTAGCTCGGTGTCGACCTTGCGGACCTCCTCGCGCTCCTCGCGCATCGCGCGGGTCTGCTGCCACTCGGTCGCGTGGCGGCTGCCGCGCCGGAACAGCCGCGACAGCACCGGGCCAAGGGCCAGCACCCACCGGCCGATCCGGTCCATCACGCTGAACCAGGAAATGCCGGTGGCCAGCGTCACCGACACCAGCAGCAACGCCAGCAGGAACAGGTTGCCGCCTACCGGACCGAAGCCGCTGTACAGCGAGCGCCCCACCAGCTGGCCCAGGATGCCGCCCGCTCCCGCCGAGAAATCGAGCACCGGTCCGATCCGCAGTTGCAGCAGTCCGGTGGCCGACACCAGGAACCCGACGATGCCAACCAGCCGCAGGGCCGGCCCGAACTCGGCATCCTCGTCGACGTCGGCGTCAGCCCGGAACAGCGCGATCCACGCGATCAGGCCCAGCACCACCGGCAGCAGGAACGCCACGTAGCCGGTCAGGTACAGCAGGATGTCGGCCAGCCATGCGCCAACCTGCCCGCCGCGGTTGTGCAACGGCGCCGTGACGCTCCCGGACTGCGACCAGCTCGGGTCGGTCGGGGAAAAGGTGACCAGGCACACCAGCAGGTACAGCAGCAACGGCGCGATGAGGATCAGCGCGATGTCGCGGGTCAGCCGCTGCCGGCGCGTCGAGGGCTCGGCGCGGGTCTGGTCGGGGGTCTTTTTCCTGCGGGTTGCGGTCGAGGCTTGCGCCACCGTAATGCTCTGCCTTAGCTAGATAACGTTAGTCATTGAATATACGGATTAAACGACCAACGCGACAGCTGACCCGCCGGCGCCGTCCCAGGCGGGGCGGGTCGCAACCGTTCTACAGCTTCATGTCCAGCAGCGCCGGATGGACCAGCTTGCCGCCTTCGACGTTGATGCCGCGCGCCAGCGCGGGGTCGTCACGCCAGGCGCCACCGGCCGCGAGCCGGTTGACCCACGGCAGGATCGCCGCGCAGATGGCCTGCGAGCTGGTCTGCGGCACCGAGCCGGGCATGTTGGTCACGCAGAAGTGGGTCACGCCCTCCTCCACGTAGGTCGGCTCCTTCCAGGTGGTCGGGCGCGAGGTCTCGAAGCAACCACCCTGGTCGATCGAGATGTCCACCACCACGCTGCCATCCTGCATGCCCTTCAGCATTTCGCGGGTCAGCACGCGCGGCGCCTTGGCACCGGTCACCAGCACGGCACCGACCACCAGGTCGGCCGAAGCGACCTCGCGGGCCACGACGTCGTGGTACGGGTAGAGCGCGGTGACGTTGGGGCCCAGCGCCATCATCTCGTCCATGCGATCGGTCCGCATCTCGAACACGGTGACGTTGGCGCCACCGGCCGCGGCCAGTGCCGCCGCGGCGCCACCCGCCTTGCCCGCGCCGAACACCACCACCTTGCCGCGCTCGGTCGACGGCAGGCCGCCGAGCAGCTTGCCCTTGCCGCCCTGCGGCTGGTGCAGCAGCGTTGTGCCGACTTGGGTGGCGATCTTGCCGGCGATGATCGACATCGGGGCCAGCAGCGGCAGGTCGCCGTTGGGCAGCTCGACGGTCTCGAAGGCGACGGCGGTCAGGCCGATGTCGAGCAGACGGCGGGTCAGCTCCGGCTCGGCCGCCAGGTGCAGGTAGCAGAACAGCAGGTGGTCCTTGCGCAGGTGCTGCAGGTCGCCGGCGATTGGCTCCTTCACCTTCACGATCATCTCGGACTTGCCGTAGAGCTCGGCGGCGTCGGCGGCGATGTTCACGCCCAGGCGGACGTACTCGTCATCGCTGAAACCGCTCTTGATGCCGGCGTCCTTCTCCAGCCAGACCTCGTGGCCACGCTTGACCAGGTCGCCGGCGGCGGCCGGAACGAGCGCGACGCGCCCTTCGAGGGTCTTGGTTTCCTTCGGTACACCGATACGCATTGCGCTGCTCTCCGCTATGCCAGAAAAAAACGCCGCGTCGGAGCGGCGTCTGGCCAGGTTGTGTGGGTTCCCGGTCCGTCGTCGATGCCACGGCGCTGAAACACTGCGTCCGTGGAAGCTGCCTTGTTTTGCCGGGACGCCGCCGCCAAGCTATGGCTCGAGCCGGCCGCGGTCGCCACTGGTAGTGCCAGTGCACCGCGGCCTTGTTTTCGCGCCCCAAGGCGCGTCCCGCTATCGCCGCGATTATACCCATGACCCCAAGCAAGCACGCCCGCCTGATCATCCTCGGCTCCGGCCCCGCCGGCTGGACGTCGGCGGTCTACGCCGCCCGCGCCAACCTCAAGCCGCTGGTGATCACCGGCCTGCAGATGGGCGGCCAGCTGATGACCACCACCGAGGTCGACAACTGGCCGGGCGACGCCCATGGCCTGATGGGGCCCGACCTGATGGCGCGGATGCAGGCCCACGCCGAGCGGTTCGACACCGAGGTCGTGTTCGACCACATCCACAGCGCCGACCTGTCCAGGCGCCCGTTCCGGCTGACCGGCGACAACGGCGAGTACACCTGTGACGCGCTGGTCATCGCCACCGGCGCCAGCGCCAAGTACCTGGGGATCGAGTCCGAGCAGAAGTACATGGGCAAGGGCGTGTCGGCCTGCGCGACCTGCGACGGCTTCTTCTACAAGGAGCAGGACGTGGCGGTGATCGGCGGCGGCAACACCGCAGTCGAAGAGGCCCTGTACTTGTCCAACATCGCCCGCAAGGTTTACCTGGTGCACCGCCGCGACAGCCTGCGCGCCGAGAAGATCCTGCAGGACAAGCTGTTCGCCAAGGCGCAGGCCGGCAAGATCGAGCTGGTCTGGGACCACACCGTCGACGAGGTCCTCGGCGACGACAGCGGCGTCACCGGCATGCGGCTGCGCTCGACCAGGGACAACGCCACCCGGGAGATCCCGGTCAACGGCTTCTTCGTCGCGATCGGCCATACCCCGAACACATCGCTGTTCGAGGGCCAGCTGGAGATGAAGAACGGCTACCTGCAGATCACCTCCGGGCTTGCCGGCAACGCGACCCAGACGTCGGTCGAGGGCGTGTTCGCCGCGGGCGACGTCGCCGACCAGGTCTACCGCCAGGCGATCACCTCGGCCGGCTTTGGTTGCATGGCAGCACTGGACGCGGAGAAGTTCCTCGACCAGGGCGAGTGACCGCCCTGCCGCGCGGATTGCTCCCCGCGCGCTCCGGGCGAAGATGAAGGCATGTCCGACGTCCGACTGATCGACCGGCTGGAGACCATCCCTGCCACGGCGTGGGACGGGCTGCACGACGGCGCCAATCCGTTCGTCGCGCACGCCTTCCTGTCAGGGCTGGAGACGCATGGCTGCCTGCGGCCCGAATGGGGCTGGACGCCACGCCACCTGACCCTGTGGCGCGATGGCACCCTGGTGGCCGCCGCGCCGGGCTACCTCAAGCACAACTCGCACGGCGAATTCGTGTTCGACCACGCCTGGGCCCATGCGTATGCCCAACACGGCCTGGAGTACTTCCCCAAGCAGCTGTGCGCGGTGCCCTACTCGCCCGTGACCGGCCCGCGCCTGCTTGCCGCCACCGGCGGCGAACGCCAAGCACTGCTGGCAGCCATGGTTGCGACGGCGTCAGATGCGCGGCTTTCGTCGGCGCACGTCAATTTCCACACGGCAGCCGAAGACAGCGACTTCAATGAAGACTGGCTTCCCCGGGTCGACGTGCAGTACCAGTGGCACAACGACGCGGGCTGGCGTGACTTCGCCGATTACCTGGACGCGTTCGACCACCGGCACCGCAAGAACATCCGGCAGGAGCGCGCGAAGGTCGCCCGCGCCGGCATCGGGTACCGGGTAGTCGACGGTAGTGACGCGACGCCGGCCGACCTGGCGACGATGCATCGCTTCTACCTGCAGACCTTCGCCGAATACGGCAACCACCCGGCGCTGACGCTGGCATTCCTGCACCACCTGGCCGAGACCATGCCCCGGTCGCTCGTACTGGTGATCGCCGAGCGGGCCAATGGCGCGGCAGTGGCCGGGGCGCTTTGCCTGCGCGGTCGCGAAACGCTGTACGGGCGTTACTGGGGCGCCACCGAGACGATCCCCGGCCTGCACTTCGAGACCTGCTACTACCAGGGCATCGAGTACTGCCTGCGCGAGGGGCTGTCGCGATTCGAGCCCGGCGCGCAGGGCGAGCACAAGCTGGCGCGGGGGTTCCTGCCCCGCACGGTCCGCAGCCGCCACTGGATCGCGCACCCCGCCTTCCGGGAGTCTCTGCGCGCGTGGTGCACGGACGAAGCCGAGGCGGTTCGCCGCTACTCGCAGACCCTCGCGTCGCGTTCGCCGTTCAAGTCCACCCCATCCACCCGGGCGCGCAGCGATGCCGATCCGTCTGCCTGAGCTGCCCGCGGATCCGGACGGGCCATTCCCGGACCCGCGCACGGCGCTGCGCGAACCCGACGGGCTGCTGGCGATGGGCGGCGACCTGACATCGACGCGGCTGCTCAACGCATATGCGCACGGGGTGTTTCCCTGGTATTCCGACGGCCAGCCGCTGCTGTGGTGGTCGCCCGACCCCCGGACCGTGTTCCGAACCGAGGGTGTCCGCCTGTCGACCCGGATGCGGCGCACGTTGCGCCGGTCGGACTGGACCGTCCAGGCGGACGCCGACTTTGAACGGGTCATCGATGCCTGCGCCTCGATCCCCCGGGACGGCCAACCCGGCACGTGGATCACGCCGGCGATGCGCGCGGCCTACCTGCGGATGCACCAGCTTGGCCACGCACACTCGGTGGAGGTGCGTGACGGCGACCGGCTCGTCGGTGGGCTGTACGGGGTGGCCATCGGGCGCATGTTCTTTGGTGAGAGCATGTTCAGCGCCGCGTCCGGCGGATCAAAGGTGGCGTTGGCAGGCCTGTGCCGGCGGCTGGTGGAGTGGGAGTGGCCGCTGCTCGACGCCCAGGTCGAGAATCCGCACCTGCTCACCCTGGGGGCGGAGTCGTGGCCACGCGAACGGTTCCTGCAGGCGATCGCGCCGCTGGTCGCGACGCAGGAGTCTTTCGATTGGCGGACCCGGTTCGGCGTGCTGCCCGCCCGGGCGTTGGCCTGAATGCCTGTATTCCCGGCTTTTGCCTGATCGGCCACATCGTGGCAGAATGCCCGGCTTCGCGGCCGCGTTTCGCGCCGCCTGACCGCAGCAACCAGGAAACACATGGCAAAAGACGACGTGATCGAATTCGAGGGCACGGTGGCGGAAACACTTCCGAACACCATGTTCCGTGTGCGCCTCGAAAACGGGCACGAAATCATTGCCCACATCTCGGGGAGGATGCGCAAGAACTACATCCGCATCCTCACCGGCGACAAGGTCAAGGTGGAAATGACCCCGTACGATCTGACCAAGGGACGCATCACCTACCGCATGAAGTAATCGCGGTAAGTTACTGAAAGAAAAGGCGGCCATTGGCCGCCTTTCTTCGTTCCCGGCTTGTGCATGCCTACACGGTGGCCGGCAGCAGCCGCTCGGGTTCGGCCTGCGCGTCGACCACCAGCTCGCCGTCCTTGACGTCGATGGTCACGCGACCACCGCCGACCAGTTTGCCAAACAGCAGCTCGTCGGCCAGCGGTCGCTTGATCCGGTCCTGGATCACCCGCGCCATCGGCCGCGCGCCCATCATCGGGTCGAAGCCGTGCTGGGCCAGCCAATCGCGCGCCTCCGTCGTGGCGCTCATGGCGACGTCCTTCTCGTGCAACTGGGCCTCGAGCTCGATCAGGAACTTGTCGACCACCCGCAGGATGTGCTCGAAGCCGAGCGCCTGGAACTGCACCACCGCGTCCAGCCGGTTGCGGAACTCGGGGGTGAAGCCCTTGCGGATCACTTCCATCGCATCGGTGCTGTGGTCCTGCTTGGTGAAGCCGATCGAGCGGCGCGACGCCTGGGCCGCGCCGGCGTTGGTGGTCATCACCAGGATCACGTTACGGAAGTTGGCCTCCCGCCCGTTGGTGTCGGTCAGGGTGCCGCGGTCCATCACCTGCAGCAGGATGTTGAAGATGTCCGGGTGGGCCTTCTCGACCTCGTCAAGCAAGAGCACGCAATGCGGCGTCTTGACGATCTTCTCGGTCAGCAGGCCGCCCTGGTCGAAGCCGACGTAGCCCGGGGGCGCGCCGATGAGGCGGCTGACGGAGTGCGGCTCCATGTATTCGGACATGTCGAATCGCACCAGCTCGATGCCCAGTTGCAGCGCGAGCTGGCGGGTCACCTCGGTCTTGCCGACACCGGTCGGACCGGCGAACAGGAAGTTGCCGATCGGCTTGTCGGGGTTGCCCAGGCCCGAGCGGGACAGCTTGATCGCCGACGCCAGGGACTCGATCGCCGGGTCCTGCCCGAAGATCACCATCTTGAGGTTGCGCTCGAGGTTGCGGAGCACGTCCTTGTCGGTCGCCGAAACCTGCTTGGCCGGGATTCGCGCCATCTTGGCAACGATCGTCTCGATCTCCTCGACGTCGATGTTGGCCTTGCGCACATCCATCGGCAGCAGCCGCTGGCGCGCGCCGGCCTCGTCGATCACGTCGATGGCCTTGTCCGGGAGCAACCGGTCGCCGATGTGCTTCACCGACAGGTCCACCGCCGCCTGCAAGGCGTCGTCGGCATAGGTGACGCCATGGTGGGCCTCGTACTTGGGCCGCAGGCCCTGCAGGATCTCGAACGCTTCGCCCACGGTCGGCTCGATGATGTCGATCTTCTGGAAGCGCCGCGCCAGCGCCCGGTCCTTCTCGAAGATGCCGCGGTATTCCTGGAACGTGGTCGAACCGATGCAGCGCAGATCGCCGGACGACAGCGCGGGCTTGATCAGGTTGCTGGCATCCATCGTCCCGCCCGACGCCGAGCCGGCGCCGATGATGGTGTGGATCTCGTCGATGAACAGCACCGCGCCCTCGATCTTCTTCATCTGGGCGAGCACCGCCTTGAGGCGTTTCTCGAAGTCGCCGCGGTACTTGGTCCCGGCCACCAGCGCGCCCAGGTCGAGCGCGTAGATGGTCGCGTCCTCCAGGACCTCGGGGATCTCGCCATCGACGATGCGCTTGGCCAGGCCCTCCGCGATCGCGGTCTTGCCCACGCCGGCCTCGCCGACGTAGAGCGGGTTGTTCTTGCGGCGGCGGCACAGCACCTGGATGGTCCGTTCGACCTCTTCGGCGCGACCGACCAGCGGGTCGATCTTCCCGTCGCGTGCCAGCTGGTTCAGGTTGACCGCGAACTCCTCCAGCGCGTCGGCCTTGCCCTCCTCGCCCTCCACCGCCGGCGCATCGGACTCGGCCGGGTGCGCCTCGCCCTCGCCCTGCTTGGCGATGCCGTGGGACAGGAAATTCACCACGTCCAACCGGGCGATGTCCTGCTGGTTGAGGTAATAGACGGCGTGGGAGTCCTTTTCGCCGAAGATCGCCACCAGCACGTTGGCGCCGGTGACCTCCTTCTTGCCG
This sequence comes from Lysobacter zhanggongensis, assembly GCF_046638635.1. Classification (NCBI taxonomy): domain Bacteria; kingdom Pseudomonadati; phylum Pseudomonadota; class Gammaproteobacteria; order Lysobacterales; family Lysobacteraceae; genus Lysobacter; species Lysobacter zhanggongensis. Next base: position 70,024 of record NZ_JBJXHK010000004.1, on the reverse strand, counting down.
GAGGACTGCACGTGGTAGACCGCTCGCTGCAGCACGCGCTGGAAGCCGAGGGTCGGCTGGGTGTCGCGGTCTATGTCGTCGGGCAGCACCGATACCGACGTGGCGATGGCCTGCTCGAGGTCGCCACGCAGGCGCGGGAAATCGGCGCTGCAGGCCTTGAGCACGGTCTCGGCCGAGGGGTTGTCGAGCAGCGCGAGCAGCAGATGCTCGACGGTCATGTACTCATGGCGCTCCTCGCGGGCGCGCTTGTAGCACTGGCCGATGCTGAACTCCAGGTCCTTGCTGAACATTGGAAAGCCTCTGAAAGCTGTTGCGGTCCTAGATGGGGGTGCCCGCATGCTTTTCCATGTCACCCCAGCGCGGTGGAAGGGTCACGATGCGGCCGGTTCCGCTTCCATTTATCCAACGAACGATGCGGTGCCTGCAGGCCTCCCGGTCACGCTTTTTCCATCGTGCACAACAAGGGATGCTGGTTCAGTCGCGAGAACTCGTTGACTTGTGCCACCTTCGATTCGGCCACTTCCCGCGTGAAAACCCCGCATACGCCCCTACCCCGCGTGTGCACGTGGAGCATGATCTGGGTGGCCTTCTCGGCGGTCATCGGGAAAAACCGCATCAGCACCTCGACGACGAAATCCATCGGGGTGTAGTCGTCGTTGAGCAGCAGCACGGAATACAACGGCGGGCGCGCGACTTCGGGTTTGCTGGTCTCGACCAGGGCACCGTGGTGGTGGTCGTGTTCGGGCGATCTTGGCATCGGTGGATTATAGGTCGCCCGGCCGCCGGAGCGATGGACGGCGACACGGTGGGATCGGCAGAATGAACGCCTCACTCGGGGGATCCGCCAATGAAGATGCTGCCTGTCATCCTGCTGCTCACCACCGCGCTCGCCGCAGGCGCCGCGGCTGCCGAAGCCGACCCTGCCGTCGCCAGCCAGCTCGACGCGCTCGGTACGAGCTACGAGATCGACGAGGACGGCGACTACATGATGGTGTTCGAGGCCGGCGAAGGCCGCAGCCAGCTCGTGTACATCCGGTCCCCCATCTACGAGTACGGCGCCCACACGATCCGCGAGATCTGGTCGCCGGCATACCGCGCCGAGAACGGCGCGTTCCCGGCATTGGTCGCCAACCACCTGCTCGAGGCCAGCAACGACACCAAGCTCGGCGCCTGGACCAAGCAGGGCGAGTACGCGGTATTCGTCGTCAAGGTCTCGGGCGATGCGAGCAACGAGGAGATCCGCGACGCGATGACCGCCGCCAGCGAGGCCGCCGACGAGATGGAAATCGAGCTCACCGGCGGCGGGGACGACTTCTGAGGTGACCTATCGCGAAGGCCGCTTCTGGCAACCCGACGTCACCGTGGCGACCGTAGTCGTGCGCAACGGGCGGTTGCTGATGGTCGAGGAGATGGCCAGCGGCCGGCAGGTCCTGAACCAGCCCGCCGGCCACCTGGAGCCCGACGAGAGCCTGCACGACGCCGCCCTGCGCGAGACGCTCGAGGAAACCGGCTGGCACGTGCGGCTGACGGCATTCGTCGGCGCCTACCAGTGGAAGTCTCCGGACCAGGTCGAACGGCCGGGGCGCCACTACCTGCGCTTCGCGTTCGCCGCCGAGCCGGTGAGCCATGACCCCGACCGGGCGCTGGACACCGGCATCATCCAAGCGCAGTGGATGAGTCCGGCCGACCTGCTGGATGCCTCGGCACGCCACCGCAGCCCGCTGGTGTGGGACACGGTGGCCGATTACCTCGGCGGTCGCCGCTACCCGCTCGACCTCGCCCGGCAGCTGGCATGAGCACGCCGGCAAGGACCGGCACCGGCAACGGTGCGCGGACCATCGTCGGGCTGTCGGGTGGTGTCGACTCGTCGGTCGCGGCACTGCTGCTTCGCGACGCCGGCGAACCGGTCGCCGGGCTGTTCATGCAGAACTGGGCCGACGACGGCAGCGGCGACTGCCGTGCCGAGGAAGACCGCCGCGACGCGGTCGCCGTGGCCGGGCGCCTCGGCATCCCGATCCATTTCCGCGACTTCTCCGGCGAGTACTGGAGCGGCGTGTTCGAACACTTCCTGGCCGAGTACGCCGCCGGCCGTACGCCCAACCCGGACGTACTCTGCAACCGCGAGATCAAGTTCAAGCACTTCCTCGACGCGGCCCGCGAACTGGGCGCGGAGGCCATCGCAACCGGGCACTACGCCCGCGTGGCGCACCAGCGCGGCCACTGGCGGCTCCTGAGGGGGGTCGACCGCGGCAAGGACCAGAGCTACTTCCTGCACCAGCTCGGACAGGCACAGCTATCGGCCACCCGGTTTCCGCTCGGCGACCTGCCCAAGGAGCAGGTCCGACGCATCGCCCGCGAGGCCGGGCTCCCGACGGCGGAGAAGAAGGATTCGACCGGCATCTGCTTCATTGGCGAGCGCGATTTCCGCGAGTTTCTCGGCCGCTACCTGCCCGCGCGCCAGGGCGACATGCGAACGCCCGACGGCCAGCAGGTGGGTGAGCATCCGGGCGTGTTCTATTTCACCCTCGGGCAGCGCGAGGGGCTCCACCTGGGTGGGGTTCGCGGTTTTGCCGCCGCACCTTGGTACGTCGTCGGCAAGGACGTCGCCACCAACACGCTGTACGTTGACCAGGGCAGCGACAGCTCCTACCTCCAGTCCACGCGGCTGCGGACGGAGGTGGCCCACTGGGTCGCCGGAAGCGCCTTGGGCGAGCGCTTCATTTGTACCGCCCAGACCCGGTACCGCCAAGCCGACGAGCCCTGCGAGGTCACCGTCGGCGACGACGGGACGCTGGAAGTCCGCTTCGACCGGCCCCAACGTGCAGTGACACCCGGCCAGTCGCTGGTGCTCTACGACGGCGACGAATGCCTCGGCGGCGCCGTGATCGCCACCACCGACGCTCCACTCGAACAACGCCTCAAGGGCCAGATGCCATGACCGATTCCGCCGATCCGATTTCCGACCGCGTGCTCGCCCTGGCCGGGCTGGTCCAGGCATTGGCACAGGTGCGGCGCATCGCCGACACCGGACAGGCCAACGAAAGCGTGCTGGCGACGTCTCTCGACTCGATCTTCCGGATCGACGCCGAGTCGCCGGCGGCCGTCTATGGCAGCCGCGCCAACCTGCGCCCGGGCCTGACCCTGCTGCGCGACTACTTCGGCAACCGCGCCCGTGACGAGCAGCTCCCCCGCCTTGCCCTGGCGGTGATGCAACTCGAGCGCCGGTTCGTGCGCGACGACGAGATGGCCGACAAAGTGGTCCGGGGCATCAACGCCCAGGCCGCCACCGCCGAGGCGTCCGGGAGCACCCACCCCGACGTGCTCGCAGGGCTTGGCGCGCTGTACGCCGACACTCTGAGCCACCTGCGCCCCCGCGTGCTGGTGCAGGGCAACCCGCACTACCTGGGGCAGGCCTCGGTGGTCGCCGAGGTCCGCGCCGTGCTTCTTGCGGCGGTGCGTTCGGCGGTGCTGTGGCGCCAGCTGGGTGGCAGCCTGTGGGACTTCCTGCTGCGCCGCAAGGCCATGCTCGAGGCGGTCGAAGCGCAACTGCGCTGAGCCTCGAGGAAGCGGCCGGCGGACGCTGCGTTGCGGCAGGGAAACACTGAATCCGGCATAATTGCGGGGTTCAAACGCGGTGTCCCGCAGCCTTCCCGCGTCCTTCCCCTCGCTGCCCCAGCCACGGAGCTCCAAATGGCCGACTCCTTCGCCACCCGCGCGCAACTCGACGTCAACGGCAAGTCCTACACGTATTTCAGCCTGCCGACCCTGGGCAAGCGCTTCGACCTGGGCAAGCTGCCCTACTCGATGAAGATCCTGCTCGAGAACCTGCTCCGCCACGAGGACGGCGGCATGACGGTCGGCAAGGAGCACATCGAGGCGGTCGCTCAGTGGGACGCGAAGGCCGAGCCCGACACCGAGATCGCCTTCATGCCGGCCCGCGTGGTGCTGCAGGACTTCACCGGCGTGCCCTGCGTGGTCGACCTGGCGGCGATGCGCGACGCGGTGAGCCGGCTGGGCGGCAACGCCGGACAGATCAACCCGCTGATCCCGTCCGAACTGGTGATCGACCACTCGGTGCAGGTCGACGTGTTCGGCCGTCCGGATGCGCTGGACCTCAACGGCAAGATCGAGTTCGAGCGCAACGCAGAGCGCTACAGCTTCCTGCGCTGGGGCCAGAAGGCACTGGAAAACTTCAAGGTGGTGCCGCCCAACACCGGCATCGTCCACCAGGTCAACCTGGAAAACCTCGCCCGCGTGGTGATGGAGCGCGAGGTGGACGGCACTTTGCTGGCGTTCCCGGACACCGTGTTCGGCACCGACAGCCACACCACGATGATCAACGGCATCGGCGTGCTCGGCTGGGGCGTGGGCGGCATCGAGGCCGAGGCCGCTATGTTGGGCCAGCCGTCGTCGATGCTGATCCCGCAGGTGGTCGGCTTCAAGCTGAGCGGCAAGCTGCCCGAGGGCGCCACCGCCACCGACCTGGTACTGACGGTCACCCAGATGCTGCGCAAGTACGGCGTGGTCGGCAAGTTCGTGGAGTTCTTCGGTGACGGCCTGCAGCACCTGCCGCTGGCCGACCGCGCGACGATCGCCAACATGGCGCCCGAGTACGGCGCAACCTGCGGCATCTTCCCGGTCGATTCGGAGGCGGTGCGCTACCTGCGCCTGTCCGGCCGCAGCGAAGAGCAAATCGCGCTGGTGGAGGCCTACGCCAAGGCCCAGGGCATGTGGCATGAACCGGGCGCGCCGGAAGCGACCTACTCCGCCACGCTCGAACTGGACATGGGCGACGTCAAGCCCTCGCTTGCCGGCCCCAAGCGTCCGCAGGACCGCGTTCTCCTGTCGGACATGCAGTCCAACTTCCGCGAGAACGTGGGCCCGCTGGTCGCCCACCGCGCCGAGCCGACCGACCGCCAGATCCAGCGGTTCGAGAAGGAAGGCGGTGGCCAGCCGCAGGCCGAGCGCCTGGCGGCCAAGCCGGTCTGCTCGCGCATCAACATCAAGGACCAGGACGTCGAGCTGCGCGACGGCTCGGTGGTGATCGCCGCGATCACGTCCTGCACCAACACCTCCAACCCGGCGGTGATGCTGGGCGCCGGCCTGCTGGCCCGCAAGGCCGCCGCCAAGGGCCTGACGTCGGCTCCGTGGGTCAAGCCATCGCTCGGCCCGGGTTCGCGCGTGGTCACCGACTACCTGCAGAAGGCCGGCGTACTGGCCGACCTTGAGACCCTCGGCTTCTACGTAGTCGGCTACGGCTGCACCACGTGCATCGGCAACTCCGGCCCGCTGCCCGAGGCAGTGTCCAAAGGCATTGCCGAGAACGACCTGGCGGTCGCCTCGGTGCTGTCGGGCAACCGCAACTTCGAGGGCCGCGTGCACTCGGAAGTGAAGATGAACTACCTCGCCTCGCCGCCGCTGGTGGTGGCCTACGCCATCGCCGGCACGGTCGACATCGACCTGACCACCGAGCCGCTGGGCAAGGACCGCGACGGCAACGACGTCTACCTGCGCGACATCTGGCCGACCAACAAGGAGATCGGTGACACCATCGCCGCGACCGTTGGCCCGGAACTGTTCGCGCAGAACTACGCCGACGTGTTCAAGGGCGACAGCCGCTGGAACCAGATCGAGTCGCCGGAAGGCGAGTCGTTCGAGTGGGACGAGGCGTCCACCTACATCAAGAACCCGCCGTACTTCGACGGCATGACGATGGAGGTCGGTGCGATCGAGGACGTACTCGGTGCGCGCGTGATGGGCCTGTTCGGCGACTCGATCACCACCGACCACATCTCCCCGGCCGGCAACATCAAGAAGGATTCGCCGGCGGGCCGCTTCCTGCAGTCGCGTGGCGTGCAGCCGGCCGATTTCAACAGCTATGGCAGCCGTCGCGGCAACGATGACGTGATGGTCCGCGGCACGTTCGCCAACATCCGCATCAAGAACCTGATGATGGGTGGCGAGGAAGGCGGCAACACGCTGTACTTCGCGAAGGACGGCGGCGCCGGCGAGCGCATGTCGATCTACGACGCGGCGATGAAGTACAAGGCCGAAGGTACCCCGCTGGTGGTGTTCGCCGGCAAGGAATACGGCACTGGCTCGTCGCGCGACTGGGCGGCCAAGGGCACCAACCTGCTCGGCGTCAAAGCGGTCGTGGCCGAGAGCTTCGAGCGCATCCATCGCTCCAACCTGGTGGGCATGGGCGTGCTGCCGCTGCAGTTCCTGGCCGGCGAGAATGCGCAGACCCACGGGCTGGACGGCTCGGAGACGATCGACGTGGTCGGCCTGCAGGACGGCGCTGCCAAGCGCGCGACGGTCGTGGCCCGCAAGGCCGACGGCACCGAAAAGCGCTTCGAGGTCCACGTGATGCTGCTGACGCCCAAGGAAGTGGAGTACTTCCGCCACGGCGGGATCCTGCACTACGTGCTGCGCCAGCTGGCGGCGAAGAAAGCCGCCTGATCGGCATTGCCAGAAAGTGGCACCGGAACGGGCGGCCCAGGCCGCCCGTTTCCGTTTTCCGTTTTCCGTTTCCCCGACCGCGCCCAGGCGCGCGCCAGCCGATGTGACTGCTCAGGGGCCGGGAGTCCACTCCGCGCTGACCAGCCGCCAGCCCCCTTCCTCGACCCGCCAGGCCGTGCTCACGTTGTAGATGCTGGCCGCATCCGGCAAGGCGCGGCCCGCACCTCCGGTCACCACGGCGGTGAAGTCAACGGTGGCGTACCCGTCGCCCATCGCGACATCCAGTGGTCCCGGCCGGACCCCGGTTTCGCGATGCCGCAGGAACATCACCGCGGCCATGCGGCGGGCGCCGTCACGGTCGAGGCCGTCGGGGCCGATGAAGTCCTCGGCCAACGCGCCTTCCACCGCCGACGCGTCGCGTTGCTCGATCGCCGTCCGCAACCCGCCCACCGCGTCGCGCAGTTCCGCTTCGCCGGGTTCGCCTGCGCATCCGGCCAGCAGCAGCCCCGTCAGCAGCACCCGCCATGCCCGTGGTTTGTTCGCCATCAATCCCCTTCCTTTCGCGCGCCGCGGCGCCTCCGCCACGCCCCGCCAAGTTCTTGCCAGCCCATGGGGGCTATGCTCCAATCGACCGGACCATACTTGCACGCATCGACGGTGCGCCTGCAAGCCGGAACAAGAATAAAGACAGCAGGGGGAATGCAATGACCGCGGAACGTCCATGGCTTGAACAGTATCCGGCGGGTGTCCCTGCTCAGATCGACGTCGACGAGTTCGCCTCCGTCGTCGCGGTACTGGAAAGTGCGATCGACAACTTCCGCGACCGTCCGGCGTTCTCCAGCCTCGGCAAGACCCTGACCTACGGCGAGATCGACGAACTCAGCGCCCGCTTCGCCGCCTACCTGCTGGGTGAGCTCGGCCTCAAGAAGGGCGATCGCGTCGCGATCATGATGCCCAACTGTCTGCAGTATCCGATCGCCACCTTCGGCGTGCTGCGTGCCGGCATGACGGTGGTCAACACCAACCCGATGTACACCCCGCGCGAACTCAAGCACCAGCTGGCCGACTCCGGCACCAGCGTGATCCTGGTGCTCGACAACTTCGCCCATACCGTGCAGCAGGTGCTTGCCGACACGCCGGTCAAGAAGGTGATCACCACCGGGCTCGGCGACATGCTGGGCTTCCCGAAGGGCGCGGTCGTCAACTTCGTGCTCAAGCACATCAAGAAGATGGTGCCGCCGTATTCCATCCCCGGCGCGGTGCGCTTCCGCGACACGCTCGAGGCCGGCAGCCGGCACGCGCTGCCGAAGGTGGAAGTCACCAGCGACGACATCGCCTTCCTGCAGTACACCGGTGGCACCACCGGCGTGGCCAAGGGCGCGATGCTGACCCATCGCAACCTGGTCGCCAACATGCAGCAGGCCGCTGCCTGGGTGGGCACCAACGTGCGTCCGGGTCACGAGGTGATCATCACCGCGTTGCCGCTGTACCACATCTTCGCGTTGACGGCGAATGGCCTGGTCTTCATGAAGTTCGGTGGCCTCAACCACATGATCACCAACCCGCGCGACATGCCGGGCTTCGTGAAGGAGCTCAAGGGTGTCAAGTTCACCGCCATCACCGGCGTCAACACGCTGTTCAACGGACTGTTGAACACCCCCGGTTTCGATGAGGTGGACTTCTCCTCGCTGCACCTGACCCTGGGTGGCGGCATGGCCGTGCAACGTTCGGTGGCCGAGCGCTGGAAGAAGGCGACCGGCTGCACCCTGGTAGAGGCGTACGGCCTGACGGAGACCTCGCCGGCCGCCTGCATCAACCCGATGGACCTGGCCGAGTACAACGGTTCGATCGGCCTGCCGATTCCCTCTACCGATGCCTGCATCAAGGACGAGGACGGCAACCTGTTGCCGGTCGGCGAGGTGGGCGAGCTGTGCATAAAGGGCCCGCAGGTGATGAAGGGCTACTGGCAGCGTCCGGGTGAAACCGCCGAGGCGATCGATGCCGACGGCTGGCTGCACACCGGCGACATGGCAAGGATGGACGAGCAGGGCTTCTTCTACATCGTCGACCGCAAGAAGGACATGATCCTGGTGTCGGGCTTCAACGTGTACCCGAACGAGATCGAGGATGTCATCGCGATGATGCCCGAGGTGCTCGAGGTGGCCGCGGTGGGCGTGCCTGACGAGAAGTCGGGCGAAGCGGTCAAGGTGGTGATCGTCAAGAAGGACCAGTCGCTCACCGCCGAGCAGGTCCTCCAGCATGCGCGGGCCAACCTGACCGGCTACAAGCGGCCCCATTTCGTCGAGTTCCGCTCGGAGCTGCCCAAGACCAACGTTGGCAAGATCCTGCGTCGCGAACTGCGCGACGAAGCCACGCCAGGCTGACCGCCGGGGCTTCCGCCCCACCCCGCGAACGACCCGGAAGGCCCCTCTCGAGGGGCCTTCCGCATTTCCATACGCGGGGCAATGGTTTTCGCGATGCAGGTGTAGCATCGATTTCCGTGGGCTCCATCACCTCGCCCCGCAGCCCACCTCGCATGCGGGCGACCAGCCGAGGACGCAACATGAGCATGACGGAGAAACTCCCGCGCGGAGGCGCACGTTCCACATTGCGGGTCGAATCCGACCTGCATGGCGATACCCATTGGCTGTACATGCACGCCGACGCCGGGAGTGGCGTGCGGCCCTGCTTCCGCACCGAGCTCATGGACGAGATGTGGGGTTACCTGTCGGCGGTCACCCTGCCCCCAGGCGCACGCCAACCGGGGCGCCTCAGGCACGTCGTGGTTGCGTCCGACGCGCCGGCCTTCAACCTGGGAGGCGACCTGGCGTTGTTCGCCGCGCTCATCCGGGACAAGCGGCGCGACTTGCTGCTCGACTACGCGCGCCGCTGCATCGACGGCGTCCACCACCTGCACGGCGGCCTTGGCGGCGATGTGCGCACCATCGCGCTGGTGCAGGGCGACGCCCTGGGCGGTGGCATGGAACTGGCGCTGGCCTGCCACACGATCGTCGCCGAGGAAGGCGTCGATATGGGGCTGCCCGAGGTGCTGTTCGGGCTGTTCCCGGGCATGGGCGCCTATTCATTCCTGTGCAAACGCGTCCCGCCGCAACTGGCCGAGAAGCTCATACTCGACGGCAACATCCGCAGCAGCGACGAGCTCTACCGGCTTGGCGTCGTGGATGTGCTTGTGCCCAGCGGTGGCGGCGAAGCGGCCGTGCGTGACCTGATCCGCCAACAACAACGCGCACCCAACGCGCATCTGGCATTGAACGCCGCGCGCGCGATCGCGCAGCCGGTGAGCCACGAGGAGCTGATGGCGATCACCGAGGTGTGGGTCGACGCCGCGCTCGCGCTCGGGGACAAGTCGTTGCGGATGATGGACCGGATCGTGCGCGCCCAGAGTCGGCGATCCGGCGCCCACTGAGCGCTCGGACACCGGCCCGGACAGGGAAGATCAGGGGGACCGCTCGCCGTCGCGAGGCGTGCGGGCCTGCTGGCGGGACTCAAGTGCGCGGCGCCCTTGCGCCAAGTGCTCACCCAGCAGGCCCAGTTGCTGTCGCCAGTCACGCGACAGTTGCCAGTCGGCCATCGCCATGGCGTCGCCCGCCGCGGTCGCGGCACCGACCAGGCCCAGATTGCCCGTTACGCCCTTGAGGGCGTGCGCCTGCTCGCGCGCGATGGTCCAGTCCGCGCCCTCGGAGGCGCGCGCGAAGGCCGTCAGGCAGGCCTCGGCGTCGCNCCGCCGCGGTCGCGGCACCGACCAGGCCCAGATTGCCCGTTACGCCCTTGAGGGCGTGCGCCTGCTCGCGCGCGATGGTCCAGTCCGCGCCCTCGGAGGCGCGCGCGAAGGCCGTCAGGCAGGCCTCGGCGTCGCGCAGGCACTGCGTCACGAACTTGCGCTCGAACTCGATGCCCAGGCCGAGGGACTGGAACTCGTCCAGGACCCCCGGATCGAAAACGCCATCCAACGAGGCACGCGGCGCGCGCGGTTCCGGCGCGCCGGCGGCCGTGCCCACGCGCACGCCGGAAGCCACCTCGGCCAGCGTGTCGAGGAGTCGTGTCGCAGAGACCGGCTTGGCCAGGAAGGCGCGAGCACCGGCCTGTTCGCAGGCCTGGATGGACTGCGGGGTCACGTCGGCGCTGAGCACGAGCACTGGCGTTCGGGTGGCGCCGCCCGCCTCCATCACCCGCAGTTGCCGGAGCATGTCGAGCCCGCTCAACCCCGGCATGTGCAGGTCGACCACGACCGCGTCGTAGTCAGTCGTTTCCAGCGCGGCGAGCACCTCCTCGCCCCCCTCGACGCACATCACACGGTGGCCGGCCTTCTGCAGCAACCGCTGCAGCACCATGCGATTGGCTGCATGGTCGTCCGCGACCAGGATGCCGAGGCTGCGAACCCGGAGACGATGGCGGAGGAACGGGTCGGCAAACGCAATGACGTTTTCCGCCTGCGCAGAAGGCTCCGGATCGACCGGTGCAGCGCTCCGCCCGGCGTCCGCCATGGGGCGCGCTGCCACCGCGCCCTGTTCGCGGGCCTCGACGATGTCGAAAGGCAACTCGACCCAGAAGCGGCTGCCGCGGTGCTCGGTACTCTCGAAGCCGATGTTGCCGCCCATTGCCTCGGTCAGGCCCTTTGCGATGGTGGTGCCCAGGCCGGTGCCGCCGTGACGGCGCGAGAGGCCGGCATCGGCCTGCTCGAACGCCTCGAACAGGCGCTGGCGCACCGCCATCGGGATGCCGATTCCAGTGTCGGTGACGGTGAAGCGCAGCATCGCCCTCCCGTTGGTCACCGGGCCGGGCTCGATCTCAAGGTGGACAGAGCCGCTCTCGGTGAATTTGACCGCGTTCCCGGCCAGGTTGATCAGCACCTGGCGCAGGTAGCCGGCATCGCCGCGCACCAGCTCGGGCACCCCGGACGATACCGTGGCCTGGTAGTGCAGATGCTTGGCACGCGCCTGCGGCTGGAGGATCAGGCCGATGCCGTCGACCAACTCGCGGGGCGAGAACTCCACGCGCGCCAGCTTGACCTTGCCGGCCTCGATCGCGGCGATGTCCAGCACGTCCTCGACCAGTGACAGCAGGCTCCGGGTGGATGCCTGGATGGTCGCCAGGCACTCGCGTTGCTCGTCATCCAGCCGGGTGGTCGCCAGCACCTCGGACATGCCCGCCAGGCCGTTCAGCGGGGTGCGGAACTCGTGGCTCATGTTGGCGAGGAAGCGACTCTTCGCCTCGTTGGCGCGGCGCGCCTCCTCGGTGGCGGCGGTCAGGGCCCGGAGCAATCCGGAGAGGTACAGGGGAATGGCGACCAGTCCCAGCCACAGTCCGATGCCCAGGCTCAGGTTGGCCTGCCAGTAGCCACTGCCGACCAGTACGCTGCCAAACGCGACGCACGCCGCGGTAATCGCCGCGGCCAGGTAGCGGTTGCCGAACCGCAGGCCGTTGCCGACCGTGACCCACATGATGATCACGTACACCCAGGCCAGCGGTTCGCCCATGCGGATCATGGCGGCGGCCATCAGCCCGTAGTCGGCGGCCATGCCGATGGCGCGGCGAACGTGGGACTTCCCCGGCAGGAAGGCGATCCAGCCCAGCAGGACCATGCCCACCACGAAGCCCATCTCGACCATCGTGAGCACGGCGGTGTACGCGCTCGGGTCGAGCGACCCGCCGGCGCCGCGCAGCAACAGGTACACCAGCACCACGGTGAGCACCAGGATCCGTACCGTGGCCTGGCCGTGTTCGCTGTCCGGCCGCTGTGAGAAGCGGGCCATCAGGCGGGCCAGCAGGCGGGGCAACGGTCGCGAAACCGGGTGCTTCATGTCGGCTACTCCATGCCGGTGCGGGGGGTTGTCCCGGGAAACTGCCTGCAGATCTCCTCCAGCCGCTCGCGCGACTGGACCAGGGCGGACACGCACACCGGGTCGAACAGGCGCCCGGACTGCTCCTGCAGGTACGCCAGCGCGTCCGCCAGGCTCCAGGCCGGCTTGTACGGTCGCGGAGAGATGAGCGCGTCGAGCACGTCCGCGACTGCAACGATACGCGCCTCGATCGGGATGTCCTCGCCACGCAGCCCGTCGGGGTAGCCACTGCCGTCGAACCGCTCGTGGTGGCGCAGCGCGATCACCGAAGCGGTCTGCACGAAGCGGTTGTGGCTCCCGCCCAACAGCTTGTGGCCGATGCGCGGGTGGCTGCGCATGATCCGGGCCTCGTCGTCGTCCAGCGGACCGGCCTTGAGCAGCACCGAGTCCGGGATCGCGATCTTGCCGATGTCGTGCAGCGGCGCGGCCATCTCGACCAGCCGTACCTCGTCCTCGAACAGGCCGACCCGCTCGGCGATGAGGCCGGCCACGCGCGCCATGCGTTCCAGCGATGCGCTGGTGCCCGAATCGCGGTATTCGATCGCAAGCGCGAGTCGCGACAGGGTCTCGCGCTCACGCTGCTCCACCTCGTGCATGCTCGCCAGCAGCCGCTGTTCAAGGGACAGGGCCCGTTGTTTGACGTTCTCGGACTGCTGCCGCAGCTGCAGCAGGTTGCGGCAACGCGCCCGCAACTCCCGCGGCCGCACCGGCTTGACCAGGAAGTCGATGACGCCCGCATCGAGCGCAGCCTGCCGGACCGGCTCATCGCCGACCACGGTCACCAGGATGATCGGGATGTCGCGCCTGACCGGCACCCGCCTGAAGCGGCGTGCGAACTCGAGCCCGTCCATCCCCGGCATACGGTAGTCCAGCAGCAGCAGGTCGGGCTGGTTGGCCTCGCACCAGTCGAGCGCGCAATCGGGCTCGCCGAAGTCATGCACCGCCAGCTGCGGGGCGATGTCCTCGATGATGTGCCTGAGCATCGTCCGGGCGGACGTCTGGTCATCAACGATTACGACATTCATCAGGACCTTCCCACCGGACTACCTCCCCGCAATGGCCCGAGGATACCCGCCCTCAGCCCGCGCCGTGCTCGGGACGCATGTACGGAAAGAGCAACACGTCGCGGATCGAGGCCGACCCCGTCAACATCATCACCAGCCGGTCGATGCCCACGCCCAGGCCGCCGGTTGGCGGCAGGCCGACCTCCAGGGCACGGATGTAGTCCGCGTCGAAGTGCATGGCCTCGTCGTCGCCGCCCTCCTTCGCGTCAACCTGGGCCTGGAAGCGCGCGGCCTGGTCTTCGGGGTCATTGAGCTCGGAGAACCCGTTGGCCAGCTCCTTGCCGCCGATGAAGAGCTCGAACCGGTCGGTGAGTTCCGGGTCGTGGTCGCTGGCACGGGCCAAGGGGCTCACCTCGACCGGGTGGTCGGTGATGAACGTCGGCTGCACCAGGTTGACCTCTACTGTCTTCTCGAAGATCTCCAGCAGCAGCTTGCCCCAGCCGTAGCCGGGCTTGACCGGGATCTTCAGGCGCTCGCAGTGGGCGCGCATCCTGTCCAGGTCACGCAGGTCGTCACGGGCGATCCCGGGGTTGTGCTCGAGGACCGCGTCGGTCATCGACCAGCGGCGGAAGGGCGGGCCCAGGTCGATCGACTGGCCGTCCCACTCCACCGCGGTGCTTCCGATCACCGACACCGCGATGTCGCGGATCATGCCCTCGGTCAGGTCCATCACCTCGTTGTAGGTGGCGTAGGCCTCGTACAGCTCGAGCATCGTGAACTCGGGATTGTGCCGGGTGGACACGCCCTCATTCCGGAAGTTGCGGTTGATCTCGTAGACCCGCTCCAGCCCGCCGACCACCAGCCGCTTGAGGTACAGCTCCGGCGCGACCCGCAGGTACAGCTGCAGGTCCAGCGCGTTGTGGTGGGTGGTGAACGGCTTGGCCGTCGCGCCGCCGGGGATGTAATGCATCATCGGCGTTTCGACCTCGAGGAAGCGGCGCGTGTCCAGCCACTCGCGCATCGCGCGGATGATGCGGCTGCGTTTGACGAACACCTCGCGCGCCTCCGGCGAGACGATGAGGTCGACGTAGCGCTGGCGGTAACGCTGCTCCACGTCCGCCAGGCCGTGGAACTTGTCCGGCAGCGGACGCAACGACTTGGTCAGCAGGCGCAGCTGGTCGACCTTCACCGACAGCTCGCCGGTGCGGGTCCGGGTCAGGGTGCCGGTGGCGCCGACGATGTCGCCGACGTCCCAGCCCTTGAACGCGGTGTAGGTATCGCCCAGTGCGTTGGCCTGCAGGAACAGCTGGATGCGGCCGGACTCGTCCTGGACCTGCACGAAGCTGGCCTTTCCCATCACCCGCTTGAGCAGGATGCGTCCGGCGAGGGCGACCTGGCAGTCCGCGCCTTCCAGTGCCTCGGCGGTCCACCGCTCGGCGTCGGCGTACTGGGCCTGCAGGTCGCCGGCATAGTCGCCGCGGCGGAAGTCGTTGGGGAACGCCACGCCCTGCCCGCGCAACGCCTTGAGTTTGGTGCGACGCTCGGCGATCAGGCGGTTCTCGTCCTGGGCTTGGTCGTCTGCGGCGGTCGGCGGCGTGTTGTCGGTCATGGCGGTGTCAGTGAGGGCGATGGACGTTCGGAGCGACGTCAGTCGCGATCGGGGGGCATCGTGATGTCGTCGGGTCGCGACTTGCGTCGCTCCTGCAACGGCGTGGCGGTCACGTCGCGTCGGCGCGTTTGGCACCGACTTCCAGGCCGGACTTGAGGCTGGCTTCGACGAACTCGTCGAGGTCGCCGTCGAGCACCTTCTGGGTGTCGGACCGCTCGATACCGGTGCGCAGGTCCTTGATCCGGCTCTGGTCCAGCACGTAGTTGCGGATCTGGCTGCCCCAGCCGATGTCGGACTTGGTCGCCTCGACCGCGTCACGCTCGGCGTTGCGCTTCTGGATCTCCAGCTCGTACAGCTTGGCGGCCAACATCTTCATCGCGCGATCGCGGTTGGCGTGCTGGCTGCGTTCGGTCTGGCACGCCACCACGATGCCGGACGGGACGTGCGTGATGCGCACCGCCGACTCGGTCTTGTTGACGTGCTGGCCACCCGCGCCGGACGAGCGGTACACGTCGGTCTTGAGGTCGGCCGGGTTGATCTCGATGTCGATCTTGTCGTCCACCTCGGGCGAGACGAACACCGACGTGAAACTGGTGTGGCGCCGGTTGTCTGAATCGAACGGCGACTTGCGCACCAGCCGGTGCACGCCGGTCTCGGTCTTCAGCCAGCCGTAGGCAAAGTCGCCCTCGACCCGGAAGGTCGCCGACTTGATGCCAGCGACGTCGCCGCCGGAGACCTCCATGAGCTCGGCTTTCCAGCCGCGCGACTCGCACCAGCGCAGGTACATGCGCAGCAGCATCTCGGCCCAGTCCTGCGCCTCGGTGCCGCCGGCGCCGGCCTGGATATCGACGAACGCGGGCGCGCCGTCCATCTGGCCCGAGAACATGCGCTGGAACTCGAGCTTGTCGACCTCCTTCGCGAAGCCCTCGACATCGTCGACCACGGACTGCGCGGTGGACTCGTCGCCCTCCATCTCGGCCAGGTCCAGCAGTTCGCTGGCGCCGGACAGGCCCTCGGTCAGGCCAGTAATGCCACGCACCACTTTCTCGAGCGAGGCGCGCTCGCGGCCCAGCGCCTGCGCGCGCTCGGCGTCGTTCCACACGTCGGGGCTTTCCAGCTCCCGCTCTACTTCTTCAAGACGTTCGACCTTGAGGTCGAAGTCAAAGATACCCCCTGAGCGCATCCAGCCGACCGGTCAGGTCGGCGATGCGCTGGCGGACGGGATTGAGTTCAAGCATGTCGGTTCCGTGTCCGTGGTTGCTGCGGAAAATGACCGGCAATTCTAGCAGGCAGGGCCTGCCGCATCGCGGGTCTGTCGCATCGGTGCGGACCGGCTTCAGGCAGGCTCGCGGTGGATCACCACCAGCTGGACGGCATCACCGCCGCGGTAGTCGTCCGGCTCCAGCCGGAACGCCAGACGCACGCGCGGCGACGGCTCGCATTCGTCCCACCCGCTGAAATGGATCGCGTTCAAGCGCCGGCCGGCGTAGCCGAGTTCCAGTTTCAGGTGTCGCTGGCCGACCACGCGCCAGCCGAGCACGTCGAACTCCCCGTCGAACTGCGGCTCGGGGAACCCCTGCCCCCACGGCCCGCCATCACGAAGCGACTCGGCGATGTCACGGCGGAACTCGTCTCCGGACAGCTCGCCGTCGCTGAGTATCTCGGCGCGCAGCAGGTCGGCGGTAAGGCGTTCGGTCGCGCAGGCGAGGAATGCCTCTTCGAACGCGGCAAGGCGTTCCGCCGGCAGGCTGAGGCCGGCGGCCATCGCGTGGCCACCGAAGCGCTCGATCAGGCCGGGATGGCGGGCATCGACCATCGCCAGCGCATCGCGGATGTGGAAGCCGGGCACCGAGCGGGCCGAGCCACGCAGCACCGCGCCGCCGGGTTCGGCCGGCGCGAAGGCGATGACCGGGCGGTGAAGTCGGTCCTTCATCTTCGACGCAACCAGCCCGACCACGCCGGGATGCCAGTCCGGATCGTGCAGGCACAGCGCCAGCGGCAGGCTGCCTGCGGGGCCGAGGGCGCCCAGCGCGAGGGTCGCAAGCGCCGCCTCGGCCTGTTCGGTCATCTGCTGCTGCACCGCGCGGCGCTCGCCATTGATCGCATCGAGCGTGGCGGCGATGGCCCGCGCCTGCGTGGCGTCGTCGCTCAGCAGGCACTCGATGCCGACCGCCATGTCCTCCAGCCGCCCCGCGGCGTTGAGCCGGGGACCGACCGCGAAACCGATGTCGCTGGCCGACAGCGTGGCCGGGTCGCGCCGGGCGACCTCGATCAACGCGTGCAGTCCTGCGCATCCCTGCCCCATCCGCAATTGGCGCAGGCCGGCCGCCACCAGTGCACGGTTGTTGGCATCCAGCGGCACGAGGTCGGCGACGGTCCCGACGGCGACCAGGTCGAGCAGGCGGCCGAGGTCGGGGCCGTTGCCCTCGACCGCACCGGCGGCCCGCAACCGCTGGCGCAGTGCGAGCAGCACGTAGAACACCACGCCCACGCCAGCCATGACCTTGCTGGGGAACTCGCAGCCGGGCTGGTTCGGGTCGACGATGACGTCGGCCGGTGGAAGGGTCGGCCCCGGCAGGTGGTGGTCGGTGACCAGCACGGTCCAGCCACGCGCTTTCGCGGCGGCGATGCCCGCATGGCAGGCAATGCCGTGGTCGACCGTCACCAGCAGGTCGGGTTGCAGCCCCGCCAGGTCCTCGACCAGGGCCGGGGACAGGCCGTAGCCGTGCACCGCCCGGTCTGGCACCGCGTGCGAGACGCGGCGTGCGCCCAGCACCCGCAGGCCCCGCACCGCGACCGCGCAGGCGGTGGCCCCGTCGCAGTCGAAGTCGCCGACCACGAGGATGTGCCGGTCGGACGCGATTGCTTCGGCCAGCAGTGCGGTGGCCGCGTCGATGCCCTTCATCGTATGGGGTGGCAGCAGCGTCGCCAGGCGGGGCCGGGCCTGGCCCATGCCGGTGGCGCCGCGGGCGCAATAGATGCGCCGCAGCAGTTCGGGCACTTGCTCGGGCCATTGGCCGGCCGAGGTGGCCGGGCGTCGTCGCAGCACAGGTGCCGGCAGGCTCACTCCGCGCTTCCGTCGGCGGGCGCCGTAATGAACGAGAGGAGTGGCCGACGCCAGAAGCGCCAGCGGTGCCGTCGGGCCACGTACAGGCCGCCCCTGTCCGGGAACTCGAGCGACACGGTGCGGAGCTGCCCGGCCGCAAGGTCGCACAACGCCGGCGCGAGCCAGTCGCGGTCGAGCTCGCGCAGGTCCCGGCTGCCGCGCAGATCCACCAGTCGGTCGCCGTCTCCGGCCGACCACGCCGCCGGCAGTGAAGATGCCGACGCGCCGGCCGCCTGCCCGAACGCCACCAGCGTGTCGTCGTCGCTCAGTACCGCATCCAGCGTCGTCCTGATCTGATCGGGCAGCCGGCCCGCACCCCAGAACCACAGCGAGTTGACCGGCGCCAGGCCGGCTGCAGCGCGGCGGGCGTTGTGCGGATGGTTGTGCAGCACGATCTGCGCCTCGCTCAGCAGCGAGCGCCAGCGTCGCCCTTCCGCGCCGGCGGGAAGATGCTCGAACAGGTCCTCGCCCAGTGCCTGTTCGGGCGACGCGGTGACCGGCAGCTTGGCCCCGTCGGGCACGCGCAGGTACCAGCGCGCCGGGTGCGGCGCGTCCAGCACGAACCCGGCATCGCCGAACAGCGGGCGCAGCGCAGGCAGCAGCGCCTCCGCGTCGGACCGGTCAAGCGCGAGTGCATCGCCGTGCGACATAAGCCGTGCGCCGTTGATATCGGGCTGGACGAACACCGGGTCCGCCCGCATCCAGAGGCCATTGGCGTCGGCCGCGGCATCACGTTGGCGGGTTACCGCTGCCGCGGGCCATCCCCGCGGCAGGACCTCGAAGTACCGCGTCAGCCCGTCACCCGGGGCACCGCTCCCCGGGGCGGCAGCGATGCGGTCCGCGCGCCCCAGCCATCGCGCGGTGTCGGGCGACACCCGCTGCCCGCCAAAACGCGCGGCAGGCGGCAGCAGCAGCGTGGCCGACGCCACGGGTCAGCCTTCGTAGCGGACGGCGACGATGTCGTACTCGCGGGTGCCGCCGGGCGCGTCGATGCTGACACTGTCGCCCTCGTGCTTGCCGATGAGTGCGCGGGCGACCGGCGACGAGATCGCGATCAGGCCCTGCTTGATGTCCGCCTCCAGGTCGCCAACGATCTGGTAGGTCTTTTCCTCGTCCGTATCGGCGTCGGCCAGCTCCACCGTCGCACCGAACACCACGCGCGTGCCGGCATTGAGCGCGGACACATCGATCACCTGGGCATGGGACAGCTCGGCTTCCAGCTGCTTGATCCGGCCCTCGATGAAACCCTGCTGCTCCCGCGCGGCGTGGTACTCCGCGTTCTCCTTGAGGTCGCCGTGCGCGCGCGCTTCGGCGATGGCGTTGATCACGGCCGGACGCTTGACCGACTTGAGCTCCTCGAGCTCGGCGCGGAGGCGCTGTGCGCCCTTGGTGGTGATGGGTGCTTGCATGGCGGGTCCTGCTGCCGGCACGAGGCCGGCCAAATGTAGGGTGGGACGAGGTAATGCCGGAATTGTGCCCGGCGCTGCGCGATTGGCAACCGGGCCGTCAGGCGGCCCCGTCGATCTCGGCGTGCAGCTCCTGCAACGACCAGACCGGTCCGGTGCCGCGGAACTCCAGCGACTGCACCAGCGCACGCGCGCCGGCCACGGTCGTCGAGTAGGTCACGCGCTGCTGCAACGCCTCGCGCCGGATCGAGAACGAGTCCGATATCGCCTGCCGGCCCTCGGTGGTGTTGATGATGTAGGCGATCTCGCCGTTCTTGATGAGGTCGACGATGTGCGGACGGCCCTCGGCCACCTTGTTGACCGCCTGGCACTCCAGGCCCTCGCCACGCAGGAACGCGGCGGTGCCGTGGGTGGCGACCAGCTCGTAGCCCCGCTTGACGAGGTCGCGCGCCACCGGCAGCACGCGCTGCTTGTCCGGATCTCGCACAGACACGAACACCTTGCCACTGTCAGGCACGGCCTTGATGCCACCGGCCTCCTGCGCGCGCGCCATCGCCGCGCCAAAGCTGCGGCCCACGCCCATGACCTCGCCGGTGGAGCGCATCTCCGGCCCGAGGATCGGATCGACGCCCTGGAACTTGGCGAACGGGAAGATCGCTTCCTTCACGGAGTAGTACTCGGGTACCACTTCGCGGGTGGCCCCCTGCTCGGCCAGCGTCTTGCCGGCCATGCAGCGCGCCGCGATCTTCGCCAGCGGCATCCCGGTCGCCTTGGACACGAACGGCACGGTGCGCGAGGCCCGCGGGTTCACTTCCAGCAGGTAGATGGTGTCCTCGCCGTCGGGCTGGTCGCTCACGGTGACGGCGAACTGGGTGTTCATCAGGCCGACGACGTCAAGCGCCTTGGCCAGTGCGGTCACCTGCTCGCGCAGGCGCGCCTGGGTGGCCGGCTTGAGCGAATACGGCGGCAGCGAGCACGAGGAATCGCCTGAGTGGACGCCGGCCTCCTCGATGTGCTCCATCACGCCGCCGATCAGCACGTTGCCCTCCCGGTCGGCGATGACGTCCACATCCACCTCGACTGCGTTGTCGAGGAAGCGGTCCAGCAGCACCGGCGACTTCTCCGACACACGCACCGCCTCGCGGATATAGCGCTCCAGGTCGGCATCCGAATGCACCACCTCCATCGCGCGTCCACCCAGCACGTAGCTGGGACGCACGACCAGGGGGTAGCCGACCTCGCGGGCCAGCGCCACGGCTTCCTCGGCCTTGCGGGCGATGCGGTTGGGCGGCTGCTTCAGGCCCAGGTCTTCGACCAGTTTCTGGAAGCGCTCGCGGTCCTCGGCCAGGTCGATGCTGTCGGGGCTGGTACCGATGATCGGCACGCCCGCAGCCTCCAGCGCCTGGGCGAGCTTGAGCGGAGTCTGGCCGCCGTACTGGACGATCACGCCCTTGGGCTTCTCCAGCTCGCAGATCTCGAGCACGTCCTCGAGCGTCAACGGCTCGAAGTACAGGCGGTCGGAAGTGTCGTAGTCGGTCGACACGGTCTCGGGGTTGCAGTTGACCATGATGGTCTCGAACCCGTCCTCGCGCAGCGCCAAGGCGGCGTGCACGCAGCAGTAGTCGAACTCGATGCCCTGCCCGATCCGGTTCGGACCGCCACCGAGCACGATGATCTTGTCGCGGTCGGACGGGTTGGCCTCGCACTCGTCCTCGTAGGTCGAGTACATGTACGCGGTGGTGGTGGCGAACTCGGCTGCGCAGGAGTCCACCCGCTTGTAGACCGGGCGCACCCCGAAGGCGTGGCGCAGGGTCCGCACGGCAGTTTCGTCGGTGCCGGTCAGCTGCGCGATTCGGGCGTCGGAGAAGCCCATGCGCTTGAGGGCGCGCATCCGCCGTGCGTCGAGCGCGGCCAGGCCGCCCTCGGCGATCTGCGCCTCGGCCGTGATGATTTCCTCGATCTGGTCGAGGAACCACGGGTCCACGAACGACAGCGCATGCACGTCCTCCACGCTCATCCCCGCGCGGAACGCGTCGCCGATGTAGAAGATCCGCTCGGGGCCGGGCTCCTTGACCTCGCGGCGCAGGTTGACCAGCCCTTCCTCGCTGGACAGGTCGAGCCCGGTGGGATCGAGGCCGACCTTGCCGGTCTCCAGGCCGCGCAGGGCTTTCTGCAGCGACTCCTGGAACGTGCGACCCATCGCCATCACCTCGCCCACCGACTTCATCTGGGTGGTCAGGCGGGAGTCGGCGGCCGGGAACTTCTCGAACGCAAAACGGGGAATCTTGGTGACGACATAGTCGATCGTTGGCTCGAACGACGCCGGGGTCGCGCCGCCGGTGATCTCGTTGCGCAGCTCGTCGAGGGTGTAGCCGACCGCCAGCTTGGCGGCAATCTTGGCGATCGGGAAGCCGGTGGCCTTCGAGGCCAATGCCGAGGATCGCGACACGCGCGGATTCATCTCGATCACGACCACGCGGCCCGTCTGCGCGTTGATGCCGAACTGGACGTTGGAGCCGCCGGTGTCGACACCGATCTTGCGCAGCACCGCGATGCTGGCGTCGCGCAGGCGCTGGTACTCCTTGTCGGTCAGGGTCTGCGCGGGGGCGACGGTGATCGAGTCGCCGGTGTGCACGCCCATCGCGTCGAAGTTCTCGATCGAGCAGACGATGATGCAGTTGTCCGCGGTGTCCCGGACCACCTCCATCTCGAACTCCTTCCACCCGAGCACCGACTCCTCCACCAGCACCTCGCTGGTCGGCGAAAGCTCCAGGCCACGCTTGACGATCTCCTCGAACTCTTCCTTGTTGTAGGCGATGCCACCGCCGCTGCCACCAAGGGTGAAACTGGGGCGGATGATGGTCGGATAGCCGACCGTGGCCTGGATCTCGACGGCCTGCTCGAAGGTCCTGGCGACGGCCGCCTTCGGGCACTCCAGGCCGATCTCCGCCATCGCGACGCGGAACAGCTCGCGGTCCTCGGCCATCCGGATCGCATCGCGCGACGCACCGATCAGCTCGACGCCGTACTTCTCCAGCACGCCGTGGTCAGCCAGGTCGAGCGCGCAGTTGAGCGCGGTCTGACCACCCATGGTGGGCAGCAGCGCGTCGGGCTTTTCCTTGGCGATGATCTTCTCGACCGTCTGCCAGTTGATCGGCTCGATGTAGACGGCGTCGGCCATCTCCGGGTCGGTCATGATCGTGGCCGGGTTGCTGTTGACCAGCACCACCCGGTACCCCTCGTCGCGCAGGGCCTTGCAGGCCTGTGCGCCGGAATAGTCGAACTCGCAGGCCTGGCCGATGACGATCGGGCCGGCCCCGATGATCAGGACGGTCTTGATGTCGGTGCGCTTGGGCATGTCAACGCACCTCTGCGTGCTGGTTGTTCTTCATGGATTCGACGAACCGGTCGAACAGCGGTGCCACGTCGTGCGGGCCGGGACTGGCTTCCGGGTGCCCCTGGAAGCTGAAGGCCGGCGCATCGGTCAGGGCGATGCCCTGGTTGGAGCCGTCGAACAGCGAGCGATGGGTCACGCGGACGTTGGCCGGCAGCGTGGCCTCGTCGACCGCGAAGCCGTGGTTCTGGCTGGTGATCATCACCCGGCCGGTATCGAGGTCCTGCACCGGGTGGTTGGCGCCGTGGTGGCCGAACTTCATCTTCAGCGTCTTGGCACCGACCGCCAACCCGAGCAGCTGATGCCCCAGGCAAATGCCATAGGTCGGGACCTTGCGGTCGATGAACTCACGGATCGCCTCGATCGCGTAGTCGCAGGGCGCCGGGTCGCCAGGGCCGTTGGACAGGAATACGCCGTCGGGCTTGAGGGCCAGCACTTCGGCGGCGGTGGTCTGCGCCGGCACCAGGGTGACGTTGCAGCCCCGCTCGGCCAGCATCCGCAGGATGTTCTGCTTGACCCCGAAGTCGTAGGCGACCACGTGGTAGCGGCCCTCGTTGGCGGCGAAAGTGCCGCTGTCGAGGTCGAGCTGGCCTTCGCGCCAGTCGCGGTTCTCGCGGGTGCAGACTTCCTTGGCCAGGTCCATGCCCTTCAGCCCGGCAAACTTGCGGGCCGCCTCGATCGCGCGGTCCGCGTCGACGTCGTCGCCGGCCATCAGCGCGCCGTTCTGCGCGCCGGTGTCGCGCAGCAGGCGGGTGAGCTTGCGGGTATCGATGTCGGCAATCGCGACCACGCCGCGGCGGGCCAGCCATTCCGGCAGTGAGACCTGGCTGCGCCAGTTGCTGGGCCGTCGCGGGACGTTGCGCACGATCAGGCCGGCGGCCCAGACCGCGTCGGCCTCGTTGTCGAGCTCGGTGATGCCGGTGTTGCCGACGTGGGGATAGGTCAGCGTGACCAGCTGCCGGGCGTAGGACGGGTCGGTCAGGATTTCCTGGTAACCGGTCATGGCGGTGTTGAACACCACCTCGCCGACGGAAAGGCCGGGCGCGCCGACGGAAATGCCCTCGAAGATGGTGCCGTCTTCGAGGGCAAGGATTGCGGGATGGGTCACGGGGATCGCCTTGGCTGCCAGGGGATGCTGACTCCGTGGCGCAGCGCAACCCGAAAGCAGGTTGCAGCAAAGCACGAACGCGGTGCGGGACCGGTCCGAAATGGAGTTCAGGCGAACGGGAATTCTAGCGATGTAATGGCATTCATGCCAGCACACCGTTCATCCGGCAGTGGCGTTCTGGTCCGCGAGCAGGATGTCCCGCAGGGTGTAGCGCCCCGGGGGGCGGTCCGCCAGCCGAACGGCCGCCAGCAGCGCGCCACGGGCGAAAATGTCGCGGTTGGTGGCGCGATGGACCAGTTCCACCCGCTCGCCCATCCCGGTGAACTGGACGGTGTGCTCGCCGATGATGTCGCCGGCCCGCAGCGCCGCATAGCGCGGCTCGGCCCCGCCCTGCCCGGCCGAGGCCCCGAGGGCAAGCGCGGTACCCGACGGGGTATCCTTCTTGTGCACGTGGTGGGACTCGACGATGTCGCAGTCCCATCCCTCCAGCGCCGCTGCCGCGCGCCGGACCAGGTCACCCAGCACGACCACCCCGAGGCTGAAATTGGCTGCAGACAGCACGGCGATGCGCGCGGCACCCGCATCGATCGCGGACTGCTGTTCCGGAGCCAGCCCTGTGGTGCCTGAGACGAGTGCAGCACCGCGCTCCACGCACAGCGCGAGCAGGGCGTCGAAGCCGGCGGGCAGGCTGAAATCGACCGCTACGTCGAAATTCGGGACGCCGTACAGTTCCGACGCCGCGAACTGGGGGACGCCGTCGACCACGCGCTGCGAGGGCCGGCTTCCAGACACTGCGGCGACGACCTGCAGGTCGCGCCGCTCGGGGGCGAGCCGCGACAGGGACTGGCCCATGCGGCCGGAGGCACCATGAACGAGGACGCGAACGGGCGTATTCATCCAGGCAGGCTAGCCGCGCGTTCGCGCCCCGACAAGCGGTGGCGCGCGCACGTGCACGGGACTCAGAACGTCATCCGGTCCCAGAAGCCCTTGACCCCGTCGATGAAGGTCGACGAGCGCGGGGAATGCTTGCGGGCGTCTTCGCCCGCGAAGGTGGCGTCGAACTTCTCGAGCAGTTCGCGCTGCTCGGCCGTGAGGTTGACCGGGGTCTCGACCACCACGCGGCAGTACAGGTCGCCCGGGCGGCGGCTTCGGACCGACTGCACGCCCTTGTCGCGCAGGCGGAACAGCTTGCCGGTCTGGGTCTCGGCGGGCACGCGAAGCTCGACCTCGCCACCCAGCGTCGGGACGCGGATGGTGTCTCCCAGGGCTGCCTGGCCCAGCCGGATCGGCACGTCGCAATGCAGGTCGTCGCCATCACGCTTGAAAATGTCGTGCTCGCGCACGCGTACGTCCACGTACAGGTCCCCCGGCGGCGAGCCCGCCGGGCCGGCCTCGCCCTCGCCCGCCAGGCGGATGCGGTCGCCGTTGTCCACGCCGGCGGGGATCTTCACCGACAGGGTCTTGGTTTCCTCCACGCGCCCCTGCCCGTGGCAGTCGCCGCAGGGGTTGCTGATGGTCTGGCCGCGGCCGCCGCAATGCGGGCAGCCCTGCTGCATCGAGAAGATTCCGCGCTGGAAGCGCACCTGGCCGCGACCACCACAGGTGGTGCAGCTCTCCAGCTTGCCGTCGGCCGACCCGCTGCCACTGCAGGTGTCGCACTCGTCGAGCGTCGGGATCTCGATCTCCTTCTCGATGCCGCGCACGGCTTCCTCGAGGGAGAGCTCCATCACGTAGCCGACGTCCGCGCCACGGCGCGGGCCACGACCACCGGCGCCGCCACCGCCGAAGATGTTCCCGAAGATGTCGCCGAAGATGTCGCCCATGTCGGCGTAACCGGCGCCGGCACCTCCACCGCCCATGCCGTGCTCGAACGCGGCGTGCCCGTGCTGGTCGTACATCCGGCGCCGGTTGGCGTCGGACAGCACTTCGTACGCCTCCTTGCACTCCTTGAATGCGGCCTCGGCGGCGGCGTCACCCGGATTGCGGTCCGGGTGGTGCTTCATCGCGCAGCGGCGGTACGCCTTCTTCAGCTCATCGCCGGAGACGTCGCGGGCCACGCCCAGTACTTCGTAGTAGTCACGCTTGCTCATCTGTCACGGGTTCCCCGCCCCACCACCAACGGCCGGGACTCGGTCTGCTTCAAACGACAGGGGCCCGGAATCGCTCCGCGGTCCCGAACCCCTGCCCGGATCGCCACCCGCCCGCGCACGGCCGGGTGGATGGTTTCGGCGACTTACTGCTTGCCTTCGTCCTTGACCTCGGTGAACTCGGCATCCACCACGTCGTCGGCGGCCTGGCCAGCGTCGGCCGCGCCCGCCTCGGCACCCGGCTGCTGGGCCTGTGCGGCGGCGAACAGGGCCTGCGCCGCGGTTTCCAGTGCCTTCGACTTGGCCTCGATCTGGCCCTTGTCGTCGCCCTTCATCGCGGTCTCCAGCTCGGAGATGGCCGCCTCGGTGGCACCAATGGCCTCGCCCGGCAGCTTCTCGCCCTGCTCCTTGATGGTGGTGCGGGCCATGTGGATCAGGCCGTCGGCCTGGTTGCGGGCCTGCACCAGCTCCTGGAACTTCTGGTCCTCCTCGCGATTGGCCTCGGCGTCGGCGACCATCTTCTGGATCTCCTCCTCCGACAGGCCCGAGCCGGCCTTGATCTCGACCTTCTGCTCCTTGCCGGTCTTCTTGTCCTTGGCGGTCACGTGGACGATGCCGTTGGCGTCGATGTCGAACGACACCTCGACCTGCGGCATGCCGCGCGGCGCCGGCTCGATGCCGGACAGGTCGAAGCGGGCCAGCGACTTGTTGTAGCGGGCCTGCTCGCGCTCGCCCTGCAGCACGTGCACGGTGACCGCGGACTGGTTGTCCTCGGCGGTCGAGAAGGTCTGCGAAGCCTTGGTCGGCACCGTGGTGTTCTTCTCGATGATCTTGGTGAACACGCCGCCCAGGGTCTCGATGCCCAGGCTCAGCGGGGTCACGTCGAGCAGCAGCACGTCCTTGACGTCGCCGGCGAGCACGCCGCCCTGAATCGCCGCACCGATCGCCACCGCCTCGTCGGGGTTGACGTCCTTGCGCGGCTCCTTGCCAAAGAACTCGGTCACCGCCTGCTGCACCTTCGGCATGCGGGTCTGGCCACCGACCAGGATCACCTCGTTGATGTCGCTGGCGCGCACGCCGGCATCATTGAGCGCGGTCCGGCACGGCTCGATCGTCTTCTTGACCAGGTCCTCGACCAGCGACTCGAGCTTGGCCCGGGTCAGCTTGATGTTGAGGTGCTTGGGGCCGGTCGCGTCGGCGGTCACGTACGGCAGGTTGACCTCGGTCTGCTGCGCGGTCGACAGCTCGATCTTCGCGCGCTCGGCCGCGTCCTTCAGGCGCTGCAGGGCCAGCGGGTCCTGGCGCAGGTTGATGCCCTGGTCCTTCTGGAACTCCTCGACCAGGTAGTCGATGACGCGCTTGTCGAAGTCCTCGCCACCCAGGAAGGTGTCGCCGTTGGTGGCCAGCACCTCGACCTGCATCTCGCCGTCGACCGAGGCGATTTCGATGATCGAGACGTCGAAGGTGCCGCCGCCGAGGTCGTACACGGCCACCTTGCGGTCACCGCCCTTCTTGTCCATGCCGTAGGCCAGTGCGGCCGCGGTCGGCTCGTTGATGATGCGCTTGACCTCCAGGCCCGCGATCTTGCCCGCGTCCTTGGTGGCCTGGCGCTGGCTGTCGTTGAAGTACGCCGGCACGGTGATGACCGCCTCGGTGACGGTCTCGCCCAGGTAGGCCTCGGCGGTCTTCTTCATCTTGGCCAGCACCTCGGCCGAGATCTGCTGCGGCGCCATCTTCCGGCCGTCGGCGGTCGCCACCCACGCGTCGCCGTTCTCGTGCTGGATGATCGAGTACGGCACCAGGTCGAGGTCCTTCTGGACTTCGGCGTCGGTGAACTTGCGTCCGATCAGGCGCTTGACCGCGTAGAAGGTGTTCTTGGGGTTGGTGACGGCCTGCCGCTTGGCCGACGCACCCACCAGCACCTCGCCGTCCTTGGTGTAGGCGACGATGGACGGGGTGGTGCGGTCGCCTTCGGCGTTCTCGATGACCCTGGCCTTGCCGCCGTCCATGATCGCCACGCAGGAATTGGTCGTGCCCAGGTCGATACCGATGATCTTGCCCATGGTGTTGCTCCCTCTCGAATCTCGTTGTGTTCTGGGGCGGCCCGCAGCCGCCAATGTCCGCTATCTGGGGTCGCCTGCCACGGGTTCAAGCATCCGTGGCGGCGCGGCCGCTCAGTCGGTCCGGCTCACCACGACCAGCGCCGGGCGCAGCAGGCGTTCGTTCAGCAGCCAGCCCTTCTGGTAGACCTGCACCACGTGCCCGGCGGCGTGCTCGTCGCTATCGACCATGCTCATCGCCTGGTGGTGGTCGGGGTTGAACGGCTGGCCGACCGGATTCACCTCGACCAGGCCGTTGTCGGCGCCGACCTTCAGCAATTGCCGGAGCGTCAGCTCCATCCCCTCGCGCAGCGGCCCGTTGTCGCCGCCGGCCGCGCCCAGGCCAGCTTCCAGGCTGTCGATGACCGGTAGCAGGTCGGCCAGCAGGCGCTCGTTGGCGAACTTGCGGGCGGTGTCGCGTTCGCGCTCGAGCCGCTTACGCTGGTTCTCCAGGTCGGCGCGGTCGCGCAGGGTGTCCTCGCGCACCTGGGCCAGTTCGGCCTGTAACGCCTCCAGCTCGGCGGCAAGGGGGGAGATCTCGTTATCGGCGGAGGCCTGCTCGGCGGCTTCCTTCATCGGTTCGGTGGTCATGCGTGGCCCTGTTCTGGCGCGCGGCGGCGCGATTTCCTTGACAGAGCCGAGCAATGGGGCCGGCGGGCGGCAATTCAAGCGTCGCCCGGCCGTCCCACGTCACGCGCGAAGGCGCCCCCAAGGGCGTCCGCCGCGGCCTCCACCACGGGTATCACACGCTCGTAGGCCATCCGGGTCGGACCGATGACGCCCAGTACGCCCAGCACCTGGCCACCGGCGGCGTAGGGGGCGGTCACCAGCGACATGCCCTCCAGCGGCGCCAGGCCGGTCTCCTCGCCGATGAAGATCCGCACGCCGGGCGCGTGGACGGTCCGCTCGAGCAACTGGAGGATCTCGCGCTTGCGGGCGAAGGCTTCGAACAGTTCACGCAGGCGGTCCAGGTCGGACAGGTCCTGCAGGCCCATCAACCGGGTCTGCCCCGCCAGCACCATGTCGTCGCTGTCGGGCGCAAGCACGTGCTCGGCCAGTTCTATCGAGCGTGCCAGTAGCGATTCCATCTCGCTGCGGGCCGAACGCAACTCGTGCAGCAGGATGGTGCGTATCTCGCTTACCGGGCGCCCGGCGAAATGGTGGTTGAGGTAGTTGGCGACCCGCTCCAGCTCGCCCGGGGCGTAGCTGGTCCTGGTCTGGATGATCCGGTTCTGCACCTCGTTGTCGGCGAACACCACGATCGCGAGCACGCGCTGGCTGTCGACCTGCACGAACTCCACGCGCCGGAACGCGAACTGCTCGCGCTTGGGCACGCTGACAACGCCGACGAAGCGGGTCATCGCCGACAGCAGCTCCGACGCGCTGCCCAGCAATGCCTGGGTCCCGGTGCCCGACGGCAGCTCGCCGCGCAGCCGCGCCAGCTCGCTGTCGGGCAGCGGCCGCACCTGCAGGAGCGAGTCGACGAACAGCCGGTACCCCTGGGCGGTCGGCACCCGGCCGGCGGAAGTATGCGGCGCACTCAGGAGACCGACCTCCTCGAGGTCGGACAGGATGTTGCGAATCGTCGCTGCACTTACGTCCAGCCCTGCGTGCCGGGCCAGGGTCTGCGAGCCGACCGGCTCGCCACTGCGGATGTAGCGCGCGATCAGCGTGCGAAGCAGATGGCGGGCGCGCGGGTCGAGCGTGTGCGGGTCCGGCGCGTGCGTGTCGGGGCTGGAATCGGGGCGGGTGGCATCGCGACGGCGGCTCATGGCCCGGGTATAAGGCGGCGGCCGCGCTCGCGCAAGCCGCAGCTCATCCAGTGAGACCGGGCCGTGCTTGCATCCGCGTCCGCGCCCCCTGCCCTCCAACCCCACGCCGCCTTAAACTCGCCGCCACATGCTTACCCATCT
Source organism: Lysobacter zhanggongensis (assembly GCF_046638635.1). Classification (NCBI taxonomy): domain Bacteria; kingdom Pseudomonadati; phylum Pseudomonadota; class Gammaproteobacteria; order Lysobacterales; family Lysobacteraceae; genus Lysobacter; species Lysobacter zhanggongensis. The sequence goes on along the minus strand of NZ_JBJXHK010000004.1, from coordinate 39,978 downwards.
CAGCCTCAAGCATTTCGCCGTTGTCGAGGAAGCCGAACTCACCTTCGGGCCGGGCCTGACCGTGATCTCGGGTGAAACCGGCGCGGGCAAGTCGTTGCTGGTCGACGCGCTGGGCCTGCTGTCCGGCCTGCGCGCCGACAGCGGCGTGGTCCGGCACGGGGCCGAGCGTGCCGAAGTCGTCGGTGGGTTCGCGCTCGACGACGTGCCCGCCGCTCGCGACTGGCTGCAGGCCGCCGAGCTCGACGACGCTGATGGCACGGCCTGCCTGCTCCGCCGCGTGGTGCGGGCCGACGGCGGTTCACGCGCGTGGATCAATGGGCGCCCGGTCACGATCGGGCAGCTGGCCGAACTGGCCGCGCTGCTGGTCGAGATCCACGGGCAGCACGAGCACCAGGCGCTGATGGCCCGTGGCAGCCAGCTGGCGCTGCTGGATGCCTTTGGAAGGACAGACGCCGAACGCGCCGCCGTGACCACGGCCGCCACGCACTGGAGCACCCTGCTCGGCGAGCGCGAACGGCTTAACCAGCAGGGCGACGTGTCGGACCGGATCGAATGGCTTGAGCACCAGCATGCCGAGCTGGAGCGCGAAACCCTTGAGCCCGGGTCGATTGCCGAGCTGCAGGCCGACCACCGTCGCCAGGCCCACGCTGCCGACCTGATCGCCGCCTGCGACAGTGTGTTCGGACGGCTCGGTGGCGATGACGACGGTGCCGTGGCGCGCGAACTCGGCCGTGCCCGCAGTGAACTGCAGCGGGTGGCCGAACACGAACCGCGCCTGGACGAGGTCGACGGCATGCTCGACGCCGCCGCGATCCAGATCGATGAGGCCCTGAGCTTGCTGGACCGCATCCGCTCCGATCTGGACCTGGATCCTTCCCAGTTCGACCGCATCGAGCAGCGCCTCGGCCGGCTGCACGAACTGGCGCGCAAGCACCGCGTCACGCCGGAGGAGTTGTTTGGCCAGCGCGAGCGCATCGCGCTGGAGCTGGAACAGCTGCGCGGCGCCGGCCAGCGCCTGGACGCGCTCGATGGCGAGATCGTCGCCGCCCGGTCGGCCTGGCGCAGTGCCGCCGACGTGCTCGGCGACCGGCGACGCACGGCCGCCCAGGCACTCGCCGCCGCCACCACGGCGCTCATCGGCGAACTGGGAATGGGCGGCGGACGTTTCGACATTACCGTTGAGCCGGTCGAAGTTGACCGACCCGATCCGCAGGGGGGCGAGCGGGTTGAGTTCCTCGTCGCGGCCAATCCCGGGCAACCGGCACGCGCGCTTCGCAAGGTCGCGTCGGGCGGCGAGCTGTCGCGCATCTCGCTCGCGATCGAAGTGGCCGCGCTTGGGCTCGACACCGTGCCGACGATGGTCTTCGACGAGGTCGACTCCGGCATCGGCGGTGGTGTCGCCGAGATCGTCGGACAGAAGTTGCGCGCGCTTGGCGCCAGCCGCCAGGTGCTGTGCGTGACCCACCTGCCGCAGGTCGCCGCGCAGGGACACGCGCACTACCGGGTCAGCAAGGCAGCCAGCGAGGGCGTGACCCAGAGCCAGGTGGGCCTGCTGGACGCGAAACAGCGACAGGAAGAGCTCGCCCGCATGCTCGGCGGCGTGGAGTTGACCCGAGAGGCGCGAGCCGCGGCGAAACGGTTGTTGAGCGACGTCGGCTGAGCCGAAGCTGGCAGCGCCGGATCCGGTTGCGTCAGCGCTTCTTGCGTACGTACAGCACCAGCGAGTGCTCCTCGATCTGGTAGCCGTGCTCGGCGGCGATCCTCGCCTGGAGTTCCTCGATCTCGGAGCTTTCGAACTCGATGATCTTGCCGGTCTCGATGTCGACCATGTGGTCGTGGTGCTGGCCACGGTCGAGCTCGTACACCGACTGCCCCGACTCGAAGTTGTGCTTGAGCACGAGGCCGGCCGCCTCGAACTGCGTGAGCACCCGATAGACGGTCGCAAGCCCGATGTCCTCGCCCTGGTCCAGCAACAGGCGGTAGATGTCCTCGGCCGTCATGTGACGGGGCTTGGCCTGCTCGAGCAGCTGCAGGATCCGCATCCGGGGATGCGTCACCTTGAGGCCAGCCTTGCGAAGGTCCTGCGATTCCATGAAGGCTCCTTGGGGTGGTCTCGTCGTCCACCGGGGCGCGCATCCGCCACCTGCGGACACGTCCGTAATACCGGATGAACGCGACAGCCGGGAGACTGCGCCGGCAATGCATCAGTGTATCATCGGGCTTCTGTCCGCCTCCCGCTCGAACCGATGCCCAAGCACCCGATGCGTACGCTCCTGCTCGCCCTTTCCGTCGCCCTGATCGCTTCGGGCTGCGGCATCGTCTACCGCCAGCCGATCTTCCAGGGCAACCTGCTGGAATCGTCCCAGGTCGAGCAGTTGCAGGCCGGCATGAGCAAGCAGCAGGTGATCGGGATGCTCGGCACGCCGTCGATCCAGGACCCGTTCCACCACGACCGCTGGGACTACACCTCCACCCAGCGCACCGACCGCCTTGCGCACACTCGGATCAAGACATTGACGCTCTGGTTCGAAAACGACCAGCTGGCGCGCTGGGAAGGCGAGTACTTCCCGGAGCAGGATTCGGACCTGGCCAAGTCGGCACGCAAGCAGTTCGGCCCGAACCTGGCCAAGGACAAGAAGTAATCTTGGAAAGCCCGCCTGCACGAGCAGGCCAGGCGCTTCCTTAGCCGGCCCGTTGGCCGGCGCGGCGCCGGCGGGCTTCCTTGGGGTCGACCAGCAGCGGGCGCAGCAGCTCCACCCGGTCACCGTCGTGCAGCATGGTGGTCGCATCGGCGACCACGCCGAACACGGCGTATTCCACCGGCCCGGACGTGCCCGCCCACCCGGCCGCCTGCAGTGCATCCGCCACCCGGGCGCCGTCGGGAAGTTCGACTTCGATCCAGTCGAACCGCCGCGGCCATGCCCGGACCAGGGCGACCTTCATTCGCCGCCGCGGTCCGCGACCCGGATGAAGTCGTCGACCATGCGGTCGGCCAGGCTCTGGAACCCGAGCGCCATCGCCGGCCCGAGCAGCCGCACCTTGGGTTCGAAGTCCAGTGTCAGGGTGACCTTGCACGCGGACTCGTCCAGCGCGTGGAACTCCCACCGCCCGGCCAGGCGGCGGAACGGCCCGTCGACCAGTTTTAGGTCGATGTGGTGCGGCTCGGACATGGTGTTCTCGGTGGTGAACCACGTCCTCAGTGCACCCAGGCCGAGGTCCAGCTGCGCAACCATGCGTCCTTCGGAGGACTCCAGCACCTTAGCGCCGTCGCACCAGTCGAACCGTCGCGGGTAGGCCGCCACGTCGTTGACCAGCGCAAACATGCGCGCGGCGGAGTGTTCGACGAGGGCGGTACGGCGGATGCTGGGCACGGATGGCTGCTTTTCAGTGGGTCGCGCCTCGCGTATCGACCCCGCAATCAGGGACAATGGCGCGATGGCCAAGAGCAAGAACAAGACGGGCAAGGATAAGGGAAACGGCGGCACCATTGCGCTCAACAAGCGCGCACGCCACGACTACCACCTTGAAGAACGCTTCGAGGCGGGGCTCGCCCTTCAGGGGTGGGAGGTCAAATCGATCCGTGCCGGGCGCGCCAACATCGGCGAAAGCTACGCGGTGGTGCGCGACGGCGAGATCTTCCTGTTCGGGGCGCAGATGACCCCGCTGATCTCGGCCTCCACCCACGTGGTGGCCGACGAACGCCGGACCCGCAAGTTGCTGCTGCACCGCCGCGAGATCGACAACCTGATCGGCCGCGTGCAGCGCGACGGCTATACCGTGGTGCCCACCTCGATGTACTGGAAGGGCAACCGGATCAAGATCGAGCTCGCGCTGGCCAAGGGCAAGCAGGACCACGACAAGCGCCAGGCCAACAAGGACCGTGACTGGGCGCGCGAGAAACAGCGCGTGATGCGCCGGCACAACAAGGACGCCTGAGCCGCCACCCGCGAACCGCCGCGAAGGCACTCAGCCCTGCTCGCGCACCTCGCCGGGCAGGGTGAAGTAGAACGTGGCGCCCTGCCCCGGCCGACCCTCTGCGCGGATGCTGCCGCCGTGGCGCTCGACAATCCGCTTGACCGACGCAAGGCCGATGCCGTGACCGGCGAACTCGCTCTGGTCATGCAGCCGCTGGAACGGCCGGAACAACTTGTCCACGTACTCCTGGTCGAAGCCGGCCCCGTTGTCACGGATGAAGAACTCCACCGCATTACGGCCGAACTCGATCCGCGGGTCCGCCGTGCCGCGGGTGAATTTCCATGCGTTGCCTAGCAGGTTCTCCAGCAGGTTGCGCAGCAGCGACGCGTCGCCTTCGGCAACCAGGTCTCCGTGGATCTCCACTTCGACCGGGTGGTCGGGATCGCCGGCTCGCAGGTCGTCCACCAGTTCGGCAGCCATACGACCGAGGTCGACCCGCTCGTGGCGCAGTGCACTGCGCGTCACGCGGGACATCTTCAACAGCGCGTCGATGAGCTCGCCCATGCGGTTGGCGGCCTTCCGGACGCGCTCCAGGTAGCCCTGGCCAGCCTCGTCGAGGGTGGCGGCATAGCGTTCGGCCAGCACCTTGCTGAAGCCGTCGATCGCCCGCAACGGGGCGCGCAGGTCGTGCGACACGCTGTAGGCGAAAGCTTCCAGCTCCTGGTTGGCCTGGCTCAGTTCGCGTGTCCGCATGGCGACGCGGTGTTCCAGTGTGCGGTTGAGCGCGTGTACCCGCGCCTCGGCCTGGAGACGCTCGGTGACATCCTCGGCCTGCACCAGGCCGACCACGTCCTGGCCAACGCTGCCCGGGACGGGTGCGTAGGTGAGTTGGGCTTGGCGCGGCTCACCGCCATCGCGATGGAGCCGGCGGGTTTCGCGTCGAACGCTGTCGCGCCGGTCCCCACCGGTGCCGAACTCGTGCGCAGCGTCGCCGGCGTCCTCGAACAATCCGTGGAAGCGCTCGCCAACCAGCGTCTCCGGCGGGCGCCCGACGATCCGTGCAAACGCCGGGTTGGCCTGGACAATGCACCCGTGGCTGTCCAGCAACACCTTGCCGATTGCCGAGTACTCCATCGCGGTGCGGAACCGCTCCTCGCTACGCCGGTAGTTCTCCGTCAATCCCAGCGCGATCCTGTGGGCGCGCGACTCGGTCTGTGCAAGCATCCAGGCGATCGCGTACATCAGCAGCGATGCGAACAGTCCCAGCGCCAGCGTCGCCTGCAGGTTCTGGAGTCGCGGCACGGCCTGCTCCAGCGGCGGCGACTCGAACTCCAGCAGCCAGCGCCTGCCGTAATGGGAGACCTCTTCCGAATGGTGGAACGCTGGCGGCTGCTGCACCTCGTCACTGACAGAAACGTAGAGCAGGCTCCGGCCGTGCGTGACGTCGGTGATGCGGAACCGCATCGGGTTTTCGCCCAGTGCCTCGCGGACAAACTCGTCGACCCGGAGCGGGACATACACCCAGCCCAGCATTGCCGACTGGCGTTCAGCGACGGACTCCGGACGCGCCCCGTCCCGATACACCGGCAGGTACAGCAACAGGCCGGTGCGCGAAGTGGCACCGTCCTGGATCAGGTGCACCGGCCCCGACAGCGATGCCTTGCCGCTCTCCAGTGCCGCTTCCATCGCCGCCTTCCGAGCCGGCTCGGAGTACATGTCGAAGCCGATCGCCTGGACATTCTCCGCGCTCCTGGGCTCCAGGTAGAGGATCGGCCCGTAGTGGTCGCGCTCACCCTCGGGACGGACGCGCAGCACGCCCCAGCCGGTTTCGCGCCACTCGTTCTGGAGGTCCTGCAACCGGTTGCCGCTGACATACCCGGCAAAGCCGAGCCCGACCATGCCGGGAAAGCGCGAACCGATCCCCATGCCGTCGGCGAATCCGTACCACTGCGTCGGAGTGGGACGGTCGACCGACGCGAACAGCGCAGCGCCGCCGCCGGCCACCAGCTCGTAGTTGATGATGCGCTGTTTGAGCAGCTCGGTCGCTTCCTGGGTGTTGGAAACGAAACGCGCGTCTGCCGCGCGCAGCTCGCGGTCGTAGGCCAGTTGCCACAACGCCAGCACGGACGCCAGCGACGCCAGCAGCACCACCAGCGCCCACAGGTGGCCGCGCAGGGGCCGCAGGCGCTCGCGCAGGCTTGGCTTATCGGGGTCGGCGGCGTGGTCGTCCATGGCGCCTCAAGCATACAAGGGCGCGGGCCCGGCTGAACCGCCGGTAGCGTGGTGTTGCGCGGGCCTTGAGGACGGCGCCGGCAGCCCTATACTGGCCAGGTCAGCGAACTTGTAGTTCCCCGGGGGTGCACTGGCTTCGACGGGGGTCGCGAAATCGCTTGGCGCATGCCGAGGGGGTAGCTTTCCTCGTAAATCCAGCTGCAAAACTCTAGTTGCCAACGACGACAACTACGCACTGGCCGCTTAAGGCCTAAGCCCCGAAATCGCTTGTGTCCGTGCTCGCGACGTAGGGTCATCATCACGGAATCGCCGGGAGTGGCCGCCTGCCAGCACCCGGTTAACCTATAGCAGGCTGGTCCCCTGATGCGCTTTGCGCGCCGTGCTGTCAGGGGACGAGATCCAACGGCGAGCTAAGCATGTAGTGCCGGGGATGGAGTGCCTTCGGACGCGGGTTCGATTCCCGCCACCTCCACCATCAACAGCAGACGAGCCCGCCCTCAAGGCGGGCTCTTCTGTTTGTCGGCTCGGTGCCTGCTGAGCGCGGGTCGCAGGGCGACGTCGCCGGGCGGCGAGCCGATCGCCCGATCTTGCGGAAAGCGCGGCGTGAATGCGACGCGTACACATCCGGCTCACCCGCGGATTACGCCCGGCTTGGTATCCAGAAGCGCCCTCCCCCCGGAGTCCTACCATGCAGGCACTGACCTACCACGGTGCAAAAGACGTGCGTGTCGAATCCGTCCCCGACCCCGTCATCCTGGAACCCGACGACATCCTGTTGCGCGTTACCGCCACCGCGATATGCGGCTCGGACCTGCACCTGTACCGCGGCAAGATCCCGATGGTCCACGACGGCGACATCCTCGGCCATGAATTCATGGGCGTGGTCGAAGAGGCCGGTCCGGCCGTGACCCGGTGCCGCAAGGGTGACCGCGTCGTGATTCCCTTCACCATCTCCTGCGGGGAATGCTTCTTCTGCCAGCTGCAGCAGTTCGCCTGCTGCGAGACCACCAACGACGGTCGCGGCGCGATCCTCAACCGCAAGGAGCTCACCCCGCCGGCGGCGCTGTTCGGGTACAGCCATCTGTATGGCGGCGTCCCCGGCGGCCAGGCCGAGTTCGTGCGGGTACCCAAGGCCAACGTCGGGCCGCTGGTCGTGCCTGGCAGCCTGGGCGACGAGCAGGTGCTGTTCCTGTCCGACATCCTGCCGACGGGCTACCAGGCGGTGATCAATGCCGAGGTCGGCGAAGGTTCGACCGTGGCGATCTTCGGCGCCGGGCCGGTCGGGCTGATGGCGGCGGCTTGCTGCCGGATGCTGGGCGCCGAGCGGATCTTCATGGTCGACCACCATCCCTACCGGTTGGACTTCGCTGCGCAGGCCTACGGTGTCATACCGATCAACTTCGACCAGTGCGACGACCCGGCGGGGCTGATCGTGGAACAGACGGGCTATCGCGGCGTCGACGCCTGCATCGAGGCGGTGGGGTTCGAGGCCAAGGGCAGCACGACCGAGACCGTCCTGACCGCTGTCAAGCTCGAAGGCAGCAGCGGCAAGGCGCTCCGCCAGTGCATCGCAGCAACCCGGCGCGGCGGCATCGTCAGCGTCGCCGGCGTCTATGCCGGTTTCATCCACGGCTTCCTGTTCGGCGACGCGTTCGACAAGGGGCTGACCTTCCGGATGGGACAGACCCACGTGCAACGGTTCATGCCGGAACTGCTGGGTTTCATCGAGGACGGTCGGCTCGCGCCCGAGATCATCATCTCCCACCGCATGAAGCTCGCCGACGCGGCGCGGGGGTACGAAATGTTCGAGGAGAAGCAGGACGACTGCCGCAAGGTCGTGCTGACTCCCTGACCCATGGCGACGGCATCCAGACCCCGCAAAGCGGAGATCGGCGGCACCGCCCTGCTGATCGTTGACATGATCAACCCCCTCGACTTCGAGGGGGGCAAGGCAATGCGTCCCCAGGCCGCCGAGGCGGCCCGACGGATCGCCACGCTGAAGCAGCGGCTGAAGCGCGACGGCGTGCCCGTGGTGTACGTCAACGACAACTTCATGCACTGGCAGGTCGACTTCAGCGCGCTGGTCGCCATCTGCCAGCACGATGGCAGCCTGGGGGCGGAGCTGGCCCGATGCCTGCCGCCGGAACCGGACGACTACTTCGTGCTCAAGCCCAAGCATTCGGGATTCTTCGACACGCCGCTGGCGATCCTGCTTGCCAAGCTCGGAGCCAAGCGCCTGGTGATTACCGGCGTCGCCGCCGACGGCTGCGTACTGACCACGGCCACCGACGCCCACATGAGGGAATTCGCCGTCCATGTCCCCCGAGACTGCGTCGCCTCGATCAGTGCGCAACGCACCGAGCGCGCGCTGGCCCTGATGAAGGATTCGATGAACATTGACGTACGCACCGCCCGGTATGCACGCGCCTGACCGCGCCCGATGAAAGATTCAGAGACGTGGTTTGCAGTTCGCCTCGGATTGGGCCGAGAATGGCGAAGGCAGGGGGGCAGTTCAGGGAGGGAATTCCATGTCGACTGAAACCGCATCACCGTCCACGCCCAGCTACGTCGATTTTGACGGCGAGCTCGACTACTGGCGCGCGCATTACCCCAACGCGCCTTTTTGCCGGCCAGGACTGTCGTACGAGGACTACGAGCCCGCACTGAAACTGGGCATCAACGCGTTCCTGCATGGGCAGGTGGAGCTGTTTGAGCACCACGGCGAGGACCTGGCGGAGGCTTACTACCGCACGCGGGGCCGCAGCCCGCTGGACTGGAACGAAGCCCAGCCCGCGGCCGCTGCGGCATGGCGCCGGATGCACGAAAAACGCGTCGCGGCGTAACCACGCCCGGCCGGAAGAAAAGGGCGGGAGCCGCTCGCGCCACGCCTGGAAGAAAGGGCGCGAGCCGTGCTCGCGCCCTCGGCGGTCAATGGCTGCGCTTGAGCATTTCGCCTCGTGCCTGTTCGGCCCGCGACGCGCCGATCTTGGTCTCGACGTTCTTGACCTCCTCCGGCGGCGGGAGCACGGCCGGCAACCCAAGGGCACCCATCCACAGCTCCCGCGTCCAGCCGGTGGTGTGGTAGAGGTGGTGGTCCTCCTGCTGTTCGACAGCCTCGAAAGCCTGCTTCAGCACCGAGCCTTCCTTGCCCGTGGCCTTCTTGGACACGTGCCCGATGAGCTCCCAGTTGAGGTGATCCTTGGTCTCCGCCAGCACCACGCACTCACCCGCGACCAGCTCGGCCGCCACCGGGTCGCCGGCCTTCATCGCCATCTGCATCGCCGCGACGTAGGACTGCCCCAGGTGGGCGACGACCTCGCGGCCCGGGGTGCGCACTTCCGGATCCAGTCCGAGCTCGCTGAAGACATTGAGCAGCACCTTGCGGTGCGTGCGGGTTTCTTCGAGGTACTCCTGCCATTCCTTGCGGAGGTCGTCGTTGACCGCGCACTCGATCGCCATCTCGTAGATCTTCGCGCCGCCGATCTCGGTTTCCAACGCCTGGTAAAGCAACTCGTGCAACTGGGCCTGGTCGTGCTTACTGGTAACCATTGCATACTCCTGCGGGTTCTGTCCGGCGATGCCGGTGGGGGGAAGGCGCATCGCACCTGGGACCAGCCTATGCGCGACGCGTGGCGGCACCGTAAAGCCCGGCCCACGCGTTGCTCACGCCTCCTTAGCAGGCAGGTCGTATCGTGACCGAAAGGGCGCCGGGCCCAAGGGATCGCACAATGAACGCCAATTTGCCGCGCACTGAAAACACGACATCCGCCGAGCCGCAGGACGCCGAAGAGCGTAAGCGGCACGAGAACGAGAACCAGGACGAAGCGCTGGAGGAAACCTTCCCCGCAAGCGACCCGGTGTCACCGTTTATTCCGGCCAAGACCCCGGACTGACTGCGAACGGCCGCGACTGCTAGACGCTTTCCAGGGCGGCGCAGTCCGCCAGCGGCAGATAGAGCCGCACGGCGGCAGAGCCATCGGGCGCATCGACGCCTGCGAGCTCCCCCCCGTGCGCGTCCGCGATTGAACGCGCAACCAGCAAGCGCATTCCGAGCCCTTCGTCGAAGGGCGCGGCCTGGGGTTGTTGGAACAGGGTGTCGCGCTCGTCCTGGTCCTGCCAGCCGCTACCGGGCGCTGCAACCAGCAGTCGCACGCGTCCGCGGTCTGCGTTGGCCTCGACGCGCACTTGCGGCGCGCGGGTGCCGAGGAACTCCACGAGTGCCTCGAGCAACTGCAGGATGCGCTGCACGTCCACCTCGACGCAGGCTTCGTCCAGCTGCGGCACCGCCTCCAGTGCGACTCCCGCGCCGAGGTTGGCCGCCGCCAGATCCAGCAGCATTGGCACGGTGACCACCTCGCGGTAGGTGACCAGCCGGGCCTCACGCGCGCGGACCCAGTCGGATACCTCCTGCACCATGCTGCTCAGCCGCCGGGTCTGACGGTCGATGATGTCCAGCAACTCGACGCGGCGATCCTCGTCCAGGTCATCGCGCTTGAGCAGGTAGGCCGCGGTCTGCAGCGGCGACAGTGGGCCGCGCAGATCGTGGGCGAGCCGACCGAGGAACTGCGGCGTCGGGTCTGGGGCTTCCTGCACAACGGACCCCGCATGCGGTTTGCGCTCATCCATCGACCTGCTCCCTGCGCGTCGTGTCGCGCACCGGTTGCGTGCACAACTGCCGGATGGCATCGAGCGAAGGTGGCTTGACCAGGTGTTCGTCGAAGCCGGCCTCCCGGGTCCGGCGGCGATCCTCCGGCTGTCCCCAGCCGGTCACCGCCACGATCTCCAGGTCCTCGAACCCGGGCATCGCCCGCAGGCGCGGCGCAAGCTCATACCCGCTCAGCCCGGGCATACCGACATCAAGGAACACCAGGTCGGGTTGGAACGATTCCATCTCGGCGACTACCGCATGGGGGTCGTAGAGCCGCCGCACCTGGTGCCCCAGCATCTCGATCATCATCGCCAGCGTGTCGGCGGCATCGCGGTTGTCGTCGACCACCAGCACGCGCTTGTGCATTTCTTCCGTGGTCGATGCCGGTGCCGCCGGGGCTTCGGCTTGGGGCTCGGGTTGGTGCATCGGCAGCGAGACGGTGAAGCATGCGCCGGCGCCCAGCCCGTCGCTCGCCGCAGACACCTCGCCCCCGTGCATCTCGACCAGCCGGCGGACCAGGGTCAGGCCAATGCCGAGCCCGCCGTGGGCGCGGTCCACCGCGGTTTCCACCTGGGAGAACATCTCGAAGATGCGGTCCATCTGCTCGCGCGCGAGCCCGATGCCGCTGTCGCGCACCTGCACCTCGACCCGGCCACCGGGCCGGTCGGCCCGGGCTACCAGTTCGATGCGGCCATTGGCGTCGGAATATTTGGCCGCGTTGTTGAGCAGGTTGGCGAACACCTGGGACATGCGCGCCTGGTCGGCCACCAGCGGAACCGGCGTTTCGGGTACGGTCAGCACCAACTGGTGGCGCCCGTGTTCGATGGACGGACGGGCGATCTCGATCGCCGAATCGATGATCTCCTGCAGCGATGTCGCGTGCTTGCGCAAGGTCAGTTTGGCCTGGCTGATGCGCGCGATATCGAGCAGGTCGTCGATCAGGCGGACCAGCAGGCCCAGTTGCCGCTCCATCACCTGTTGAAGTGCGGGATCGCCCGGGGCGTCGGACAGTCGACGGATGCTGAGCGCGTTCTGCAGCGGCGCGAGTGGGTTGCGCAACTCGTGCGCGAGCGTCGCCAGGAACTCGTCCTTGCGACGGTCGGCCTCGCGCAGCAACTGCTCGACACGGGTGCGCTCGGCGACCTCGCCATGCAGCTCCACGTTCTGCGCACCCAGCGCAGCGTTGGCGTTGCGCAGCGACTCGTTCAGCACCTCCAGCTCGCGTTCCTGCTCGGCCTGCAACGCGCGGTTGGCCGCGGCGAGCTTGGCGTTGGCCGCCTGCAGCTCCATCCGCTTCCGATGCAGCTCGGCCAGCACCACCACCTTGCTGCGCAGGATCTCGGGGATCACCGGCACCATGACGTAATCGACCGCGCCCAGCTTGTAGCCGCGCAGGCGGTCCATGTCGGTGACGTTGACCGCGGTAACGAAGATGATCGGTGTCTTCTCGAACCGCGGGTGCTGGTGGATCAGGCTGGCGGTCTCGAAACCGTCCATGTCGGGCATGTTGACGTCGAGCAGGATGAGCGCGAACTCGTCCTCCATCAGTCGTTTCAGGGCCTCGACGCCGGAGCTGGCTTCCACCAGCTCTTCGCCCAGCGGCTCCAGGATCGCGCGGTAGGTCAACAGCCGCCCCGGCTGGTCGTCGACCAGCAGGATCTTCACCGGCTCGTCGGGGCTCTGCTGGCCCGGCACGGAGGTCAGCGATGCAGCCACAGGCGCAGCACTCCGAGCAACTGGTCGGTGACGACGGGCTTGGCGAGGTAGTCGGAGGCACCGGCCTCCAAGCACTTCTCGCGGTCGCCCTTCATCGCCTTGGCCGTCAGCGCGACGATCGGCAAGGCCCGCGAACGGGGGTCCTCGCGGATCGCACGCATGGTTTCGTAGCCATCCATGCCCGGCATCATGATGTCCATCAGCACCAGCGCGATCTCATCGTCCTCGGCCACCTTCTGGATGGCCTCCTGGCCAGTGCCGGCGGTGACGACGTCCATGCCGTGCCGTTCGAGCACGCTCGACAGCGCGAAGATGTTGCGCACGTCGTCGTCAACCACCAGCACGCGCTTGTCGCGCAGCGCGTCGTCGGACTCGTGCAGGCTCTGCACCATCCGCTGCTTGGCGGGCGGCAGGTCCGCGATGACCCGGTGCAGGAACAGCGCGGTTTCGTCGAGCAGGCGTTCGGGTGACTCCACCCCCTTGATGACGACGCTCTTGGCCGCCTTCTTCAGCCGGCGGTCCTCGTCGATGCTCAGGTCCTTGCCCGTGAACACCACCACCGGCACGTCGCGCAGCGTCGGCTCCGCCTGTAGCAGGTCCAGCAGCTCGAAACCGGTCATGTCAGGCAGGCGCAAGTCCAGCACGACGCAGTCGTAGCCGTCGCGCTTGAGCGCGTCCAGCGCTTCCTGGCCGCTGCCGACGGTGTCGATGGAGACGTCATCGTGACGGATCAGCTCCTGGATGCTCATCCGCTCGGCGGCGTCGTCCTCCACCACCAGCAGGCGCTTGACGCGCGGCAGGGTGTAGTCCTTGATCCGCTGCAACGCGGCGTCGATGGTCTCGGTGGTGGCCGGCTTGGCCAGGTAGGAGAACGCACCACGCTCGATGCTCTGGTGGCGCTCCTCCTCCACGGTGACGATCTGTACCGGGATGTGACGGGTCTCGGAGTCCTGCTTCAGCCGCGCCAGCACCGTCCAGCCGAGCATGTCGGGCAGGAAGATATCGAGCGAGATCGCGCTCGGGCGGTAGTCCCGCACCAGCCGCAGCGCTTCGCTGCCGCGGTGCGCGACAAGGACCCGGAAGCCCTTGGAGCGCGCCATGTCGCGCAGCACGGCGGCGTAGCGGACATCGTCCTCGACCAGCAGGAGCGTCGGCTCGCCCTCCACCAACACGTCGCGGTCGTCTTCGAGTCGCTGCTGCGGCGCCTGGGTGGTTTCATCGCTGGCGGGGGCAACCAGTGCGGCACGCTCGTGGGCCCGCGCGGCACGCGCTTCGTGGGCACTGTCGGCACCGGCGTAGGACAGCGGAAGATACAGGGTGAAAGTGCTGCCCTCGCCCACCGTGCTGTGCAAGCGCAACTCGCCTCCCAGCAGGCCGGCGATCTCGCGGCTGATCGCCAGGCCGAGGCCAGTGCCCCCGTACTGGCGCGATGTGCCCGCGTCGGCCTGCTGGAAGGCTTCGAACACGATCCGCTGCTTGTCCGGCGAAATCCCGATACCGGTGTCGGTAACCTCGAAAGCGATCACCGTCGGTGCCGCATCCAGCACGGCATGGCCCTGCGTCCACCCACCCTGCGCCGGTCGTGCGGTGAGGCTGACACGTCCCTGCGCGGTGAACTTGAACGCGTTCGACAGCAGGTTCTTGAGGATCTGTTGCAGGCGCTTCGGGTCGGTGTCGAGTGCGCGACCCAGCTCGGGCGAGAAGTCGACCGAGAACTCCAGCTGGCGCCGCTCGGCCTCGTGGCGGAACGAGCGCTCCATGTTCTCGCGCAGGTGGCGGAAACTGATCTCCTCGTTGTCGACCGTGACCGTGCCGGACTCGATCTTGGACAGGTCGAGGATGTCGCTGATCAGGTGCAGCAGGTCGGTGCCGGCGCCGTGGATCGTGCTGGCGAACTCCACCTGGCGGGGCGTCAGGTTCTGGTCGACGTTCTCCGACAGTTGCTGGCCAAGGATCAGGATCGAGTTGAGCGGCGTGCGCAACTCGTGCGACATGTTGGCCAGGAACTCGGACTTGTAGCGCGAGGTCAGTGCCAGTTCCGCCGCTTTCTCCTCGAGCGCGCGGCGGGCCTGTTCGATCTGCTGGTTCTTGCGCTCCACCTCGTTCTTCTGCTCGGCCAGCAAAGCCGCCTTGAGCGCGATGTCCTCGTTGGTCTGCTGCAATTCGCGCTGCTGCGTCTGCAGCTCGCCGGCCAGCTGCTGGGACTGCGCGAGCAGACGCTCGGTGCGCATCGTCGACTCGATGGTGTTGAGCACAATGCCGATGCTGCGCGAGAGCTGGTCCAGGAACGCACGCTGGGAGACGGTGAACTCCGACAGCGAGGCCAGCTCGATGACCGCCTTGATCTGGTCCTCGAACAGCACCGGCAGCACGATCACATTGCGCGGCACCAGTTCCAACAGGCCCGAGCGGATCTGCACCGAGCTCGGGTCGACGTTCTCGACCATGATCATCCGCGCCTTCGCGGCGCACTGCCCGATCAGGCCTTCGCCGAACTCCAGGCTCGGCCGACCATCGGCCGACCCCGCACTGGCGTAGGACGCCAGCTGGCGCAGGTACGGGGTGGCGCCCGGCTCGTCACCGTCGACCACGTACATCAAGCCCTGGTGCGCATCGACGAGCGGCGCGAGTTCGGACAGCAGCATGTCGCCGAGCGTGGCGAGGTCACGCTGGCCCTGCATCATGCTGCTGAAGGTCGCCATGTTGGTCTTCAGCCAGTCCTGCTCGCGCCCGCTCTCGGTGGTCGCACGCAGCGTGCCGATCATGACGTTGATGTTGTCCTTGAGGTCGGCCAGCTCGCCGCGTACGTCCACCTGGATCTCGCGGGTCAGGTCGCCCTGGGTCACCGCGGTGGCGACCTCGGCGATCGCGCGTACCTGAGTGGTCAGGTTGGCCGCCAGCTGGTTCACGTTGCCGGTGAGGTTCTCCCAGATGCCGGCGGTGCCGGGCACCTTGGCCTGCCCGCCGAGCCGGCCTTCCACGCCGACCTCGCGCGCCACCGTGGTCACCTGGTCCGCGAAGATCGCCAGGGTGTCCGTCATCGAGTTGATCGTGTCGGCCAGCTCGGCGATCTCGCCCTTGGCCTCCACCGTCAGCTTCTTGCTCAGGTCACCGGTCGCGACCGCGGTCACCACCTGGGCGATGCCGCGCACCTGGGTGGTCAGGTTGGTCGCCATCGAGTTGACGTTGTCGGTCAGGTCGGCCCAGGTACCGGCCACCCCGGGCACGATCGCCTGTCCACCAAGCTTGCCCTCGGTGCCCACCTCGCGCGCCACGCGGGTCACCTCGGCCGCGAAGCTGTTGAGCTGGTCCACCATCGTGTTGAGGGTGTCCTTGAGCTGGAGGATCTCGCCCTGCGCGTCGACGCCGATCTTCCGCGACAGGTCGCCCTTGGCCACCGCGGTCGCGACCTCGGCGATGTTGCGCACCTGGCTGGTCAGGTTGGACGCCATCGAGTTTACGTTGTCGGTCAGGTCCTTCCACGTACCGGCCACGCCGGGCACCGCCGCCTGCCCGCCGAGCTTGCCCTCGGTGCCCACCTCGCGCGCCACGCGGGTCACCTCGGCCGCGAAGCTGTTGAGCTGGTCGACCATCGTGTTGATGGTGTCCTTCAGCTCGAGCATCTCGCCCTTCACGTCGACGCCGATCTTGCGGGACAGGTCGCCCTTCGCCACCGCGGTGGTGACCTCGGCGATGTTGCGCACCTGGCTGGTGAGGTTGGACGCCATGGCGTTGACGTTGTCGGTCAGGTCGGCCCACGTACCCGCCACGCCGGGCACGGTCGCCTGGCCGCCGAGCTTGCCTTCGGTGCCGACTTCGCGCGCCACGCGCGTCACCTCCGCGGCGAAGCTGTTGAGCTGGTCCACCATCGTGTTGATGGTGTCCTTCAGCTGCAGGATCTCGCCCTGCGCGGTCACGCCGATCTTGCGCGAGAGGTCGCCCCGCGCCACCGCCGTGGTCACCTCGGCGATGTTGCGTACCTGGCTGGTCAGGTTGGACGCCATCGCGTTCACCGAATCGGTGAGGTCGGCCCAGGTTCCGTCGACGCCGGGCACCGTTGCCTGGCCGCCCAGCTTGCCCTCGGTGCCCACCTCGCGCGCCACGCGGGTCACCTCCGCCGCGAAGCTGTTGAGCTGGTCGACCATCGTGTTGAGCGTGTTCTTGAGCTCGAGCAGCTCGCCACGCACGTCCACCGTGATCTTGCGCGACAGGTCGCCCTTGGCGACCGCGGTGGTCACCTCGGCGATGTTGCGCACCTGGCTGGTCAGGTTGGACGCCATCGAGTTCACGTGGTCGGTCAAGTCCTTCCACGTACCCGCGACGTCAGGCACCTGCGCCTGCCCGCCGAGCTTGCCTTCGGTACCGACCTCGCGCGCCACGCGCGTCACCTCGGCGGCGAAACCGTTGAGCTGGTCGACCATCGTGTTGATGGTGTTCTTGAGCGCGAGGATCTCACCCTGGGCATCCACCGCGATCTTGCGGGACAGGTCGCCCTTGGCCACCGCGGTGGTCACCTCGGCGATGTTGCGCACCTGGCTGGTCAGGTTGGACGCCATCGCGTTCACCGAGTCGGTGAGGTCCTTCCAGGTACCCGCCACGCCGGGCACGACCGCCTGGCCGCCGAGCTTGCCCTCGGTGCCCACCTCGCGTGCCACGCGGGTCACCTCGGAGGCGAAGCTTCGCAGCTGGTCCACCATCGTGTTGATGGCCTCCTTGAGCTGGGCCATCTCGCCGCGTACGTCGGCGGTGATCTTTCGCGAAAGGTCGCCGTCGGCCACCGCGATGGTCACCTCCGAGATATTGCGCACCTGCGTGGTGAGGTTGGACGCCATCTGGTTGACCGAGTCGGTCAGTTCCTTCCAGACGCCCGACACACCCTTGACCTTGGCCTGGCCACCGAGGCGGCCCGCCGTGCCGACCTCGAGCGCGACGCGCGTCACCTCGGCCGAGAATTCGCCCATCTGCTCGATCATTCGGTTGACGATCGTCGCCGACCGCAGGAACTCGCCCTGCAGCGGACGGCCGTCGGTTTCCAACGGCACGGTGCGGGTCAGGTCACCCTTGGCGACGCCGGCGGTGGCCTCGGTCATCGTCTCGATCGGGCGCACCAGGTCGTCGATCAGGCCATTGACCGACTGCTGCATGCCGAGCCAGGCACCGCCGTGGTTGGTGACGCTGAGGCGCTTGCGAGTCTGGCCCTCGCGCCCGACCACTTGCCCCACACGGTTCAATTCGTTGGCCAGGTGACGGTTGCTGGTGACGATCGCATTGAAGCAATCGGCGAGCTTGCCTTCGATGCCGTCCCAGTGGACCGGTAGCTGGACGCTGAAATCGCCATCGCGCATCGCGCACAGGGCTTCCAGCAACTGCTGGGCTGCGGCGTCGCGCGACGGCATTGCCTTGGGTTCGGTGGACATGGTGCCGCTCGGGCTGGCGGATCGCGCGGTGCGCTTGGTGCTTGACGTCACTCTTGAGCTCCCCCTGAGCAATCAAGTGATACAGGTGTGAAATTTGTACAAAACTAGCCTATCGCGCGTGAGCATCCTTTCACGACGTGTATACGGTGACGCTTCCTAAACACGCGACCGACGACACTGCGCGACATGGAATGGACAACGCAACTCGAGGCCGTGTGGGCAACCGCCATCGGCATGGTGCTTGGTGGGCTGGTGGGGCTCGAGCGCGAGCTCAAGGATCGCCCCGCCGGCTTTCGTACCCATATGCTCGTGGCGGGCGCGGCGGCGTTGCTGGTGGGCATCGGGCGGCTGGCGCTGGCCGATGACGGACTGTTCGCCAACACGTCGGGACAATTGCGGATCGACCCGCTCAGGATGGTCGAAGCAGTGATCGCCGGTGTCGCGTTCATCGGCGCGGGCACGATCTTCGCACGTCGCGGCGGCGACACCATCGCGGGCATCACCACGGCCGCGTCGTTGCTGATGGTGGCCGTGGTGGGCCTCGCTGCGGGGTTCCACTATTACGTCCTTGCCGCCGCGGCCACCCTGCTCACCCTGCTGGTACTGATGTTGCTGAACCTGTGCGACCGCCTGTTGAAGCGATCGGCCAAGGGCGGTGGTTAACGCTGATCCACCCGCCCGGTATGGGCCAAAAAAAAAGACGGGCTCCGTGGAGCCCGTCCGTCATGTGCAGCCTGCGACCGATCAGGAGCGGATCGGCACCAGGGTGATCTCGACGCGGCGATTCTGCGCGCGCCCGGCCTCGGTGTCGTTGCTCGCGATCGGGCGGCTCTCGCCGGCGCCGGTGATGATGAACCGGTCGCGCATCAGGCCCTTGGACATCAGGTAGTTGCCGACCGAATCGGCACGACGGACCGACAGTTCCTGGTTGTACGCGTCGGTGCCCTTGCTGTCGGTGTGGCCGGCGACCTCGACGATGGTCTGGTTGTACTCGCGCAGCGTGGCGGCCACGTCGTCCAGCACCGGGTAGAACTGCGACTGCAGCGCCGAGCTGTCGAACCCGAACGTGATGTTGTCGGGCATGTTCAGCGTGATGTTGTCACCCTGACGCACCACGTCTACACCCGTACCAGCCATGCGCTCGCGCAGGGCGCGCTCCTGGCGGTCCTGGTAGTTGCCGATGGCACCACCGGCCAGGCCACCGACGCCGGCACCGACGAGCGCGCGCTGGCGGCGCTCGGTGGCGTCATCGCCACTGAGCAGGCCGGCAACCGCGCCGACCGCCGCGCCGATGATGGCGCCGCGCTTGGTGCGGTCGTTGGCCGGGTCCGGCCCCTGGCCATAGGGGTCCTGCTGGCCGTAGTAGCCGCCACCGGAGGTCGCGCAACCGGCAAGCATGGCGGTCATCACCGCGGCGGCGAGCGAATATCGGATCGAAGTCTTCATAAGTGTCCCTTTTGGCTGTGGCCGTTAACCGGGACAAAGCTAAACACGCCCGCGTATGAGACGGGTGACGGGTGGAGCCGCCTGTTCAGGAAGCAGCCGGATTGCCTGCTCAGCGTTCCACGAACCGCACGCGCCGCGTGATCGAGCACGTCAGCTCGTAGCCGATCGTCCCCGCAGCCAGCGCGATCGTCTCGACCGGCAGCTCGGGGCCCCACAGGGTCACCGGGTCACCCACGCGCGCCTCGGGCACGCCACGCAGGTCGATCGTGACCAGGTCCATCGAGACGCGGCCGACCAGCGGTGCGCGCCGTCCGTTGACGAGCATCGGCGTCCCAGACGGTGCCGCGCGGGGATAGCCATCGCCGTAACCGATGGCCGCAACCCCGATCGGCATGTCCTCCGGACACTCCCAGGTGGCCGAGTAACCCACCCGCTCACCCTTGCGGATGTGGTTGATCGCGATGAGCCGGGTGGCGAAGGTCATCGCCGGCTGCAGGCCGAAGTCCGCTCCGGTCCGCCCTTCCACCACCGACATCCCGTACAGTGCGCCGCCGGCACGGACCCAGTCGGCGTGGGCGTCGGGCCAGCCGAGCACCGCCGCCGAGTTGGCCAGCGAACGCTCGCCCGGCAGCCCCGCCACGGTGTCCTGGAAGATGCGCATCTGCTCGCGGGTCTGGCGACCATGCGACGGACTGTCGTCGAACTCGTCGGAACTGGCGAAATGGTTAAGCAGGCGAATCTCGCCGACCACGCCCGGTATCGCAGACAACCGCGCGTGGGCCTCGCGCGCGTGCTCGGGCGCGAAGCCCAGGCGGTGCATGCCGGTATCGATCTTGAGCCAGCAGCCGATCAGCTCGCCCGGATCGGCCTGCTCGAGCATCTCGAGCTGGCTGGCGTGGTGGATCGCCGAGTCGACGTGCAGGGCACGCATCCGGCCGATGTCGGACGGCTCGTCGAAGCCCGACAGCAGCAAGATCGGCTGCGACACGCCCGCTGCGCGCAACCGCTCGGCATCCGACAGCGCGGCCACGCCGAACGCGTCGGCTCCGGCAAGCGAACGGGCGACGCGCTCCAAGCCGTGTCCGTAGCCGTCGGCCTTGACCACCGCCATCACGCGGCTGCCGGGGGCCCGGCCGCGGACCTGGGCCAGGTTGTGGCGCAACGCGCCGGTATCGATGACGGCGGTGGTGGGTCGGGCCATGCGGTTGCCGGGTACGGTGGGGTTACTCGAAGCTGCCGACCGAATCGTGCGACAGGTTGTCGAAACGGGTGTATTCGCCGAAGAACTTCAGCTTGATCGAGCCGGTCGGGCCGTTACGTTGCTTGCCGATGATGACTTCGGCCAGGCCCTTATCGGGCGAGTTTTCCTTGTTGTAGTAGTCGTCGCGGTAGATGAAGACGATCACGTCGGCGTCCTGCTCGATTGCGCCGGACTCGCGCAGGTCCGCCATCACCGGACGCTTGTCGGCGCGCGTTTCCAGCGAGCGGTTGAGCTGCGACAGCGCGATCACCGGCACGTTGAGTTCCTTGGCCAGGTGCTTGAGCGAGCGCGAGATCTCGGAGATCTCGGTCGCGCGGTTCTCGTTGTTGCCCGGCACTGCCATCAGCTGCAGGTAGTCGATCACGACCAGCCCGAGGTCGTGCTCGCGCTTGAGCCGGCGGGCCTTGGCCCGCAGCGCGTCCGGCGACAGGCCGGGGGTGTCGTCGATGAAGATTTTGGCTTCCTTGAGCATCCGGATCGCGCTGGTCACGCGGCTCCAGTCCTCGTCCTCCAGCTGGCCGCTGCGCAGGCGCTGGGCGTTGACGCGGCCGTTGGAGGAGATCAGGCGCAGCGCGAGCTGGCTGGCCGACATTTCCATCGAGAACACCGCGACCGCCTTCTTGCTCTTGATCGCGGCGTACTCGGCGATGTTCAGCGCCAGCGTGGTCTTGCCCATCGCCGGGCGCGCCGCAAGGATCAGCAGGTCGGTGGGCTGCAGGCCGGCCGTCATCTCGTCGAACTCGGTGTAGCCGGTCGGCAGGCCGGTGACACTGCCGCCGTTGGCATAACGCGTCTGCAGGACGTCGAAGGCTTCCGACAGCGCGGTGTTGATCGCGGTGAAGTCGGTACGCCCCTTGGCGCCGGCCTCGGCGATCGCGAACACCTGCTGCTCGGCGGTCGACAGGATCTCGCTGCTCTCCCGCCCGTCGGGCTGGAAACCGTCATTGACGATGTTGGTGCCGACCTCGATCAGCTGCCGCAGGATCGCCTTGTCGCGGACGATCTCGGCATACGCCTTGATGTTGGCGGCCGACGGCGTGGTGCTGGCCAGCTCGATCAGGTAGGCGCCGCCGGCGACCTGCTCGGCCTCGCCGATCGATTCGAACCACTCACCGAGGGTGACCGCATCGAAGGGCTTGTTCTTTTCCGCCAGCTCGCGGATCGCGCGGAAGATCAGCTGGTGGTCGCGGCGGTAGAAGTCGCGCTCGGCCAGGCTGTCGGCGACGGTGTCGTAGGCTTCCGGCGCGAGCATCAACCCGCCCAGCACCGCCTGCTCGGCCTCGACCGATTGCGGCGGGATGCGGAGCTGGTCGACGCGTTGCTCGGCCCGGGTCTCGAAGCGGGAGTCGCGGAATTCGCCGCGGAAGCCGGGTCGTGCGCTCATGTCGATGCTGTCGTTCCTGGAAAGGCCGTCGCAGACCGGAGCGCGGGCCGAGCGCGCATCCTAGGGCCGAACGCGACGGCCGGGTACGGATAAGTCTGTGGATATCGGGTGGACAGTCGGCCGAGCCACTTGTCCCACGGTGCTGTCGCAGGATATGCGACGCGCCGCGGCGCCCAAAAAAACGAAGGGCGCCTTTCGGCGCCCCCCGGATGGATCCGTTTGCGGTGGCGATCAGGCCACTTCGCCCTCGACCACCACCTTGACGGTGGCTTCGATGTCGGCGTGCAGGTGGATCACGACGTCGTACTCGCCGGTGCGGCGGATGGCGCCCTCACCCATGATCACTTCGGACTTCTCGACCGGGTAGCCGGCCTTGGTCAGCGCCTCGGCGATGTCGCGGGTCGAGACCGAACCGTAGAGCTTGCCTTCGGCGGCGGCATTCGCGCGGATCGTCACCGACACGTCGGCGAGCTTGGCCTGGCGGGCCTCGGCGTCGTCGTGCATGGCCTTGGCCTTGGCTTCGTACTCGGCGCGGCGCGTCTCGAACTCGGCCAGGTTGGCCTCGGTCGCCGGCGTGGCCTTGCCCTGCGGGACCAGGAAGTTGCGGCCGTAACCCGGCTTGACGTCGACCTTGTCGCCGAGCTTGCCGAGGTTCTGCACGTTCTGCAGGAGGATCAGTTGCATGGTGGTGCTCCGTATTCGTTAGCGGGGCGCGTGGCCCCGCAACAGTGCTGTCCGAATGACCGGGAGGTCGATCAGGCGTTGTGGTTGTCGGTGTACGGGATCAACGCGAGGAAACGGGCGCGCTTGACGGCCGTTGCCAGCTGGCGCTGGTACTTCGACTTGGTACCGGTCACGCGCGACGGCACGATCTTGCCGGTCTCGGTGAGGTACTGGCGCAGGGTGTTGAGATCCTTGTAGTCGATCTCCTTGACACCCTCGGCGGTGAACTTGCAGAACTTGCGGCGGCGGAAGAACTTGGACATGTGCGTGCTCCTGGGGGGCGTGATCAGGCGGCTTCGTTGGAATCGTCGGACTTGGCGTCGTCGGACTTCTCTTCCGAACCGGCGTCGGACTTGCCGCCCTCGCCTTCGTTGCTGTCGTCGTCACGGCGGCGACGCTCGCCGCGCTCGGGCTTGTCGCCCTTCTCGTCCTTGAACTTCATGATCAGCGACTGCTCGGTGTCGGCGGCGTCGCGCTTCATGACCAGGTGGCGCAGCACCGCGTCGTTGAAGCGGAAACCGTCGACCAGCTCGTTCAGCACGGCCTGGCTGCACTCGATGTTGAGCAGCACGTAGTGGGCCTTGACCAGGTTCTCGATCGGGTACGCCAGCTGGCGGCGGCCCCAGTCCTCGAGACGGTGGATCTTGCCCTCGCCGCCCTCGATCAAGCCCTTGTAGCGCTCGATCATGGCCGGCACCTGCTCGCTCTGGTCCGGGTGGACCAAGAACACGACTTCGTAATGACGCATGGTGTTTTCCTTGTGGATATCGGCCCCTAGGCCGGACAGCCCCCCTGCCGGCGGGATTCGCGTGCAGGTGGGGCAAGGTTCCCCCGGAAAACCGGAGGAAGCCGGGCATTATGGCAGCTTATGGGGCGCGCAACCAGTGGCGGGACGCGCGGATCGAGCGCCTCTACAAACCGCTCAGGCGACGTCGGCGTCGGTCGTGAAGCTTTCGCCGCAGCCGCATTCGGCACTGGCGTTGGGGTTGCGGAACAGGAACTGCTCGCCCAGGCGCTGCTTGACCAGATCGATCTGGGTTCCGTCGACCTGCGCCAGGCTGATCGGATCGACGTAGATGCGCACGCCGTCCTGCTCGAACACGGTGTCGCCGGCCCGCTCTTCCCTGGCCAGGTCGGCGGTGTGCTGCCAACCGGAACAACCGGTCTTGCTCACGCCGAACCTCAGGCCGATCGCGTCGGGGGTTTCGGCGAGGTAGCGCTGCACGCGGGCAAGGGCGGCGGGCGTCAGGCTGATGGACATGAATACTCCGTAGTGCTGCAACTGCGTGTGGCCGGGCCGATTATAGCGGTGCGGCGGCGGTAACGGCGGCGTGGGATGAACCGCTCCGGTAGACTTCGTCGCTTGATATCGGCCCGCGCCGCGGCGTTTCAAGCCCGGCTGGCGGCGACCCCCTGGAACGAGAAACTGCATGACCACGACAAGTGTGCAACACGCCCTTGAAGGCCGGCTGCCGGTAGGCGGCGAAGTCACCGTCCGCGGCTGGGTGCGCACCCGGCGCGATTCCAAGGCCGGCCTGAGCTTCGTCAACGTCAGCGACGGCTCCTGCTTCGCACCCATCCAGGTGGTCGCGCCGGCCACGCTGTCGAACTACGAGTCGGAGGTGAAGCACCTCACGGCCGGCTGCTCGGTGATCGCCACGGGCGAGCTGGTCGCTTCGCAGGGCAAGGGCCAGGGTTTCGAGATCCAGGCCAGCCGCGTGGAGGTGGTCGGCTGGGTCGACGACCCCGAGACCTACCCGATCCAGCCCAAGGCGCATTCGCTGGAGTTCCTGCGCGAAGTCGCCCACCTGCGCCCGCGGACCAACCTGTTCGGCGCGGTCACCCGCATCCGCGACTGCCTCTCCAAGGCGGTGCACCGGTTCTTCCACGAGAACGGCTACTTCTGGATCAGCACGCCGATCGTGACCACCTCCGACGCGGAGGGTGCCGGACAGATGTTCCGGGTCTCGACCCTGGACCTGGCCAACCTGCCCCGCAACGCCAGCGGCGAGGTCGACTTCAGCCGTGACTTCTTCGGCAAGGAGACCTTCCTGACCGTGTCCGGCCAGCTCAACGTCGAGGCCTACTGCCTTGCGCTGAGCAAGGTGTACACCTTCGGCCCGACCTTCCGCGCCGAGAATTCCAACACCACCCGCCACCTGGCCGAGTTCTGGATGGTGGAGCCGGAGATCGCCTTCGCCGACCTGAAGGAGAACGCGCGCGTCGCCGAGGACTTCCTCAAGTACCTGTTCCGCGCGGTGCTGGACGAGCGCGCCGACGACATGGCGTTCATCGCCGAGCGCGTGCAGAAGGACGCGGTCGCCCGGCTGGAGGCGTTCATCAACGCACCGTTCGAGCAGATCGACTACACCGATGCGATCAAGCTGCTGCAGGCCTCCGGCCAGAAGTTCGACTTCCCGGTAGAGTGGGGCCTGGACCTGCAGACCGAGCACGAGCGCTGGTTGACCGAGCAGCACGTGGGTCGCCCAGTGGTGGTCAGCAACTACCCCGAGCACATCAAGGCCTTCTACATGCGCCTCAACGACGACGGCAGGACGGTCGCGGCGATGGACGTGCTGGCCCCGGGCATCGGCGAGATCATCGGCGGCTCGCAGCGCGAGGAGCGCCTGGACGTGCTCGACGCGCGCATGGCGCAGTTCGGCCTCGACCCCGGCCACTACCAGTGGTATCGCGACTTCCGCCGTTACGGCTCGGTTCCGCACTCGGGCTTCGGGCTGGGCTTCGAGCGGCTGGTTGTCTATGTCTGCGGCCTGTCGAACATCCGCGACGCGATCCCCTACCCGCGTGCGCCCGGCACGGCCGACTACTGACAGGCGGCGACGGTGATCCTGTTCTTCGCCCTGCTCTTCCTCGCCCTGGCCATCGCCGGGGCCACCGCGTTCGTGATCTTCTGGCCGTTGATGCTGGTCCATGTGCGCGACCGCCACCCGACGCTGCTGGCCGAGCTGGGCGCCAACGCGTTCGCGCGGCCGTCGGCATGGGCCTGGTTGCTGCGCGGTGGCTATCGATCGGCCGGGGACCGCAACCTGGACGGCCTCGCCACGCCGGCGCGGATCGCCCTTTCCACGATCATCACCGGCCTGGTCGGGGCCGGGACCCTCTACCTGCTTTCACTGGTGGCCGCATGACTGACGAGACGCCGCGGGCGACCCGCGAGGAATGGTGGTTGGCGACGATCGGCCGGACCGTGGTCTGGGCCCGCCTGCGGGTACGCGAGGCCGGCACCGCCGAGGTGTTCGACAGCGATGGCGCCACCCTGTCCTACGACAGCGAGGACAGCGCGCGCGCCGCGCTGATGGACGCCGAGTTCAGCGCCTTCGACGGCATGGACGAGGACGACGCGGCCGCCCGTGGATTCACCCTGTCGGAGCTCGAGCCCCCGGCCGGCAGCGACGAGGAATTGCCCGCGCGGATGCTGCGCAAGCTGCCCGTCCGCCACTGACCCGACCCGGCGCTTCCGGGAACCGAGGAGACCGACGATGGACCTGAACCTCACCGGCCGGCACGCGCTGGTCTGCGGCGCCAGCCAGGGCATCGGCCTGGCCACCGCGAAGGCACTCGCCGGCCTGGGTGCCGATGTCACCGTCCTGGCACGGCGCGAGGAGGTCCTGCGCGACGTCGTCGCCGCACTCCCCCGCCAGCGCGCCCAGGCACACGGGTGGATTGCGGCCGACGCCAGTCATACCGAGGAATTGCGTGCCCGGGTCGAAGCCCTGGTGGCCGGCAAGCCCGTCCACATCCTGGTCAACAACAGCGGTGGCCCCGCCCCGGGCACCATCCGCGGCACCGACCCGGCCGCGTTCGAGGCCGCCTACCGCCAGCACCTGCTGGCCAACCACGTGCTCGCCGAGGCGGTGGTTCCGGGCATGGAGCGCGACGGCTACGGCCGCATCGTCAACGTCATCTCGACCTCGGTGAAGGAACCAATCCGCGGGCTGGGCGTGTCCAACACCACCCGCTGGGCGGTCGCCAGCTGGGCCAAGACACTGGCCACCGAGCTGGCGCCGCGCGGCATCACCGTCAACAACGTGCTGCCGGGCTCAACCGAGACGCCGCGAATCGAGCAGATCATCACCACCAGCGCGGAGCGCACCGGACGCAGCCGCGAGGACGTCTTTGCTTCGATGGTCGCCGACATCCCGCTGGGCCGCTTCGCCCGGCCGGAGGAGACCGCCAACGCGGTCGCCTTCCTGTGCTCCCCGGCCGCGGCCTATATCACCGGCGTCAACCTTCCGGTGGACGGCGGCCGCACACGCTCGCTCTAGCCCGCGCGCGCCGGCAGGCGCCGGCGGTCAGTCCAGCCGCAGGCGGGCGTCGCCGGAGAAGGTCTCGACCGAGATCTCGCCGTCGCCACTGCCGTAGCGGTGGCGGAAACTGGCACCGGGGCCGTGGCGCGGCCGCTCGATACGCGCGTCGGGGGCGACCAGGTCGCCGCTGAAACTTTCGCCGCGTACTTCCGCCGACAGGTTGGCCGGCAGGCGCAGGTCGACATCGCCGCTGACGCTTTCCATCGAGATCTCACCGCCGGCGGCGAGGGCCGCGCGCAACTCGAGGTCGCCCGACACCGAGGTCGCCGACACCGATCGCACCAGCGACTCGTGCACCTCGATCACGGCGTCGCCGGAGACCGTCTCCAGGTCCACCTTGCCGTCGAGCCGTCCGCCCAGCCGGATGTCGCCGCTGACGCTGGCGATGTCCACATCACGGCTGTTGGACGTCACCCGCAGGTCGCCGCCGACGGTTTCGACCGACAACTCGCGCGGCGCGCCGACCAGCACCACGTTGCCGCTGACGCTGTCGATGGACACCTCGGCCGGGGCGACGCCCACCACATCGATGTCCGCCGCCACCGAGTCGATCTCCAGGTCGGCGCGCAGCGGCACCATCACGTGCAGCCGGGTCGGGCCGGTGTTGTCGCCCGACAGGAAACCGAGCCCGCCGCGCCGCGGGTATTTCACCCGCACGCTGAGGCTGCGGTTGTCGCCGTCGATCTCGAGCTTCTCGACGCCCTCGCCGAGCGAACCGGTGATCCGCACCTCGGCGCGGTCCCAGGCCTCGACGTCGATGCGGCCCTTGAGGTTGTCGATCTCGATCCGGCCGTCGGGGTCGAGCGCACGGGTCTCGTCGATCGGCGTATCAGCCCAGGCAGCGGTTGCCGCCGCCAGCAGGGCGAAGGCGATGGACGGGGCGAGGATTCGGTGGCGGACAGTATTCATGGCGGGGCTCCGGTCAACTGAGGGCGGCGCGCTGCGCGAGCGCAAGCCGCTGGGTATAGGTGCGGCGCAGCTGCTGCAGGAGCAGTCGCGAGTCGGGGTCGTGGGCCAGCGCGTCGAGGATGAGACCGGCGCTGCGGTCCAGCTCGTCCAGGGCGGCGCTGTAGGCGTGGTCGCTGTCTGGCGCGACCCGGGCGGTGCCGAGTTCCATGAGCGCGGCGTCGTACTGCCGCGTCATGCCGGCAACTTCGCGCTCGACCAGGGTGACCGGCACCGTGGCGTCCGGACGGGCGACCTGGACGGAGACCGGCTCGCCGGCCTGCCACCAGCCTACAACCCCGACCACCGCGAGCAGGCTTGCCGCCAGTGCCACCGGAAGGACGAAACGGTTGCGACGGGGCGCGGCCAGCGGGCGCGCCAATGCGGCTTCGATGCCCGGCCACAGATCGCGGTCGGGCGCCTGGTCGCGGCGTAGCGCCCGCAACTGCCAGCGCAGCGGGTCGCCCGTCGCGTCGTCGCGCAGGTTGTTGTTGTCATCGTTCATGCATGTGCTCCCAGCCGCTCGCGCAACAGGCTGCGCGCGCGGTGCAACTGCGCCTTGGAACTGCCTACCGCCATGCCCAGCTCGGTCGCGATCTCTTCGTGTTTCCAGCCTTCCACGTCGTACAGCACCAGCACCGCCCTGGCTCGCGGAGGCAGGCTCGCCACGGCGCGCTCCAGGTCCATCGACAGCGCGGTGGTGTGGCCGGCCGAGTCGGTCGCACCCAGCAGCTCGAAGGCGTCATCGTCGCCGTCGTCCTGCGGGCGCGAGCGGCGCCTGCGCAGTTCCATCAGCGCGGTGTTGACCGCCAACCGGTGGAGCCAGGTGGAGAACGCCGCCTCGTACCGGAACTCCGGCAACGCCTGCCACGCGCGCACGAAGGCTTCCTGGGTCAGATCGTCGGCGCGTGCGCCACGGCCACCGACCAGTCGCACGATGACGCCATGCACGCGACCGGCATGGCGCCGGTACAGCGTCTCGAAGGCCGCGACCCCGCCTTTGGCAGCAGCCGCGACCAGCAGCCGGTCGTCATCGACCGCGCCCGCGTCATCGGCGCGCTGCCCGGCGTCTGCCCGGGGCTTCGCATCGTTGTGGCTCGGGAGGTCGATCACGGCGGTCAGCATAGTCACTCGGATGAGCCGGGGCGGCGGATGGTTTAACTCCGTGCGGTAGCGCATGCAAAAGACGGATGCCGGGGTGCGCGCTAAGCTTCCCCGATGCGCCTGACCCACTGGATCGACGGCAAAGCACGCGAGACGGCCAATGGCCGCTCGCAACCGGTTTTCGATCCGGCCAGCACCCGGCCGTTCGCCGAGGTCGCCCAGGGCGACGCCACCGATGTCGATGCGGCTGTGGAGGCAGCACGTGCGGCTTTCCCGACATGGTCCGCCCTGCCAAACAGCGCCCGCGCCCGTTGGCTCGAAAAACTGGCCGATGCGCTGGAGTCGCGGTTGGAGGCGTTCGCCCAAGCCGAATCGCGGGATGGCGGCAAGCCCATCAAGCTTGCGCGCGAAGTCGAGATCCCGCGTGCCATCAGCAACCTGCGCTTTTTCGCCCATGCCGCGACCCAGTTCGCCAGCGAGTCCCACCACGGGGAGGCCGGCCTCAACTACACCCTGCGCCCCCCGTTGGGCGTGGTGGCGACCATCTCGCCCTGGAACCTGCCGCTCTACCTGCTGACCTGGAAGATCGCGCCGGCGCTTGCGGCCGGCAACACCGTGGTGGCCAAGCCGTCGGAGATCACCCCGGTGACGGCGACGATGCTGGCGCAGCTGGCGGCCGGGATTGGCTTCCCGCCCGGCGTGCTCAACATCGTCCACGGCCTCGGGCCCGAGGTCGGCGAACCGCTGGTACTGCATCCTGCGGTCAAGGCGGTGTCGTTCACCGGCAGTACCCCGGTCGGACGCCGCATCGCCGGTCTGGCGGCGCCGCTGCTGAAGAAGGTCTCGCTCGAGCTGGGCGGCAAGAACCCGACCCTGGTATTCGCGGACAGCGACTGGCGCGATCATCTGGACACCCTCGTGCGGTCGGCATTCCAGAACTCCGGGCAGATTTGCCTGTGCGGCTCACGGATGCTGGTGGAACGCCGCATCCAGGTCGAGTTCCGCGAGGCGCTGGTCGAACGCGCGACCGCCCTGCGCATCGGCGACCCGATCGACGAGGACACGCAGCTCGGCCCACTGGTCTCGCAGGCGCATTTCGACAAGGTGATCACCGCGATCGCGCGCGCACGCGACGAGGGCGGACGCGTGCTGTGCGGCGGCACCGTGGTCGACCGGCCGGGCTGGTTTGTCGCTCCCACCGTCATCGAGGGGCTCGGGCCGGACTGTGCCAGCAACCGCGAGGAGATCTTCGGGCCGGTCGTGACGCTGCAGCCGTTCGACGATGACGACGAGGCGCTCGCGCTCGCCAATGCCGGCGACTACGGGCTGGCCGCCTCGGTCTGGACCCGCGACCTCAACCGCGCCCACCGGCTGGCCCGCGACCTGCGCGCCGGCATGGTCTGGATCAACACCTGGCTGCAGCGCGACCTGCGCACGCCGTTCGGCGGCACCGGCACATCGGGGCTTGGCCGCGAAGGCGGCGCCGAAGCGATGCGATTCTTCACCGACGCCAAGAACGTCGGCCTACGACTGGACTGAGACACGATGCCTTCACTTTCCGAACTTCTTCGCCATAACCGCGAATGGGCCGACCGGGTCAGCGCCGAGGATCCCGGCTTCTTCGAACGGCTGTCGCGCCAGCAGGCACCCGAGTACCTCTGGATCGGCTGCAGCGATTCACGCGTGCCGGCCAACCAGATCATCGACCGCGCACCGGGCGAGGTGTTCGTCCACCGCAACATCGCCAACGTCGTCGTGCACACCGACCTCAACTGCCTGTCGGTGATCCAGTTCGCGGTCGACGTGCTGAAGGTCAAGCACATCCTGGTGGTGGGCCACTACGGCTGTGGTGGCGTGCACGCCGCGCTGCACGGGCGCCGCCTTGGGCTGTCGGACAACTGGATCCGGCATGTCGCCGACGTTGCCGAGCAGCACAGCGACGCGCTGTGCAACTTCAACGACGACGAGCTGCGGCACGACCGCCTGTGCGAGCTCAACGTGCTCGAGCAGGTGGTCAACGTCTGCCACACCACCGTCGTGCGCGATGCCTGGACGCGCGGGCAGTCGCTGGCCGTGCACGGCTGGGTCTACACCCTGCGCGACGGCCGGGTCCACGACCTGGGCATCGACGTCAACGCGTCCGAGCGGTTGCCCGGGAAGTACGCCGACGCCCTCGCCCGGATCCGCGTGGACAAGGAGGACCGCTGACATGTCCGGCGGCATCCGCGCCAGCGCGGCGCCACGGCCGGTCGGCGCGTATCCGCACGCCCGGCGGGTCGGCAACCTGCTGTTCCTGTCCGGCATCGGCCCGCGTGACCCCGCCACCAACGCCATCGCCGGCAACGTGCATGACGCCGAGGGCCGGCTGGTCGCCCACGACATAGGTGCCCAGGCCCATGCCGTGTTCGCGAACGTGCGCGCAGTGCTCGAGGCCAGCGGCGCGCGCTGGGAGGACCTGGTGGACGTCACCGTCTACCTCACCGACATGGCGGGCGACTTCGCCGGCTACAACGCGGTGTGGGCGCAGTATTTCCCCGACATCGACGCCGCCCCGTGCCGCACCACCCTGGGTATCGACGCACTGCCGACGCCGATCGCCATCGAGCTCAAGTGCGTCGCCGCCCTGCCTGCCTGACGGAGAACTGCCATGCCGCTGCCCGCCCCGATTGACCTGCAGGCGTGGATCGAGGAACACCGTGACCTGCTCAAGCCGCCGGTCGGCAACAAGTGCATCGTCGACGACGACTACATCGTGATGATCGTCGGTGGCCCCAACGCCCGAACCGATTACCACTGGGAGGAAGGCCCGGAGTTCTTCCACCAGCTGGAAGGCGAGATGGTCCTGCGCATCCAGGAGGACGGCATACCGCGCGACGTGCGCATCCGCGCCGGCGAGATGTTCTACCTCCCGCCGCGGGTGCCGCACAGCCCGCAGCGGATGCCCGGGTCGGTCGGGCTCGTGATCGAGCGCAAACGCCTGGCGCACGAGGACGATGCGCTGATGTGGTTCTGCATTAACTGCAACCACAAGCTCTACGAGGAAACCTTCCACCTGGTCGACATCGAGCAGGACTTCTTCCGGGTGTTCGAGAACTTCTACCGCGACGAGGCCCTGCGCACCTGCGCCCACTGCGGCACCCTCAACCCACGGCCGTCGCGCTACGAGCTGGACGCCGACTCGCAGGCCGACATCACCTAGCGCCCTGCTGGCCCGCCCACCCGACGCTCCGGCATGATGTGACGATGCTCAAGATCGATACCCACGCCCATTACCTGCCACGCGACTGGCCCGACCTGGCGCGCAAGTACGGCGAGAACCGCTTCCCGGTGATCCACCACACCGAGGATGGCCGGCACCGCATCTACAAGGACGGCAAGTTCTTCCGCGAGATCTGGTCCAAGACCTGGGACCCGCAGGAGCGCATCGACGACTACGCCCGCTACGGCGTTCAGGTCCAGGTACTGAGCACGGTGCCGGTAATGTTCTGTTACTGGGCCCGGCCGCACCACGCGCTGGAGCTGCACCAGGCGCTCAACGACCACATGGCGCAGACCTGCCGCGACTACCCGCGGCATTACGCCGGCATCGGCACCGTGCCGCTGCAGTCGCCGCGGCTGGCGACCCAGGAACTGGAGCGCTGCATGGACCAGCTGGGCCTGCAGGGCGTGCAGATCGGCAGCCACGTCGGCCTGGCCGACGGTGGCAACTGGAACCTCGACGCGCCGGAGCTGTTCGGGTTTTTCGAGGCCGCCAGCGAACTCGGCGCGGCCATCCTGGTCCACCCGTGGGACATGATGGGCACCGACACCATGCCCAAGTACTGGCTGCCGTGGCTGGTCGGGATGCCGGCCGAGCAATCGCGCGCGGCCTGCTCGCTGGTCTTCGGCGGGGTGCTGGAGCGGCTGCCGAAGCTCAAGATCTGCCTGGCCCATGGCGGCGGCTCGTTCCCGTACACCATCGGCCGCATCGAGCACGGCTTCAACATGCGCCCGGACCTGGTCGCCACCGACAACCCGCGCAACCCGCGCGAGTACCTGCAGCGGCTCTACTTCGACTCCTGGGTGGCCGACCGTGCCGCGTTGCGCTATCTGCTCGACACCTGTGGCGTGGACCGGGTGATGCTGGGCACCGACTATCCGTTCCCGCTGGGCGAGCAGGCGCCCGGCGCCGGCATCGATGCGCTGGAACTGGATGCCGGCCAGCAAGCGCGGCTGTTCCACGGCACCGCGCTGGAGTGGCTCGGCCTGCCGCCGTCCCGCTTCGCCTGACACCCCGCCCCGCAAAGGACCCCATCCGAAGTGACCAATCCGTACTCGCTCGACCACGCCCGCTCGCTCGATGCGACCGACCCGTTGCCCACGCGCCGCGCCGAGTTCCACGTGCCCCGGCACGATGACGCCGACCAGGCCTATTTCGTCGGCAACTCGCTCGGGCTGCAGCCGCGCGGCACCCGCGCCCAGGTGGAGGACGTGCTGGACAAGTGGTCGATGGAGGCGGTGGAGGGTCATTTCCGCGGGCACTCGCAGTGGCTGAGCTACCACGGGCTGATGCGCGAGCCACTCGCCCGGCTGGTCGGGGCGAAGCCGCTGGAAGTGGTCGCGATGAATTCGCTGACCGCCAACCTGCACCTGATGATGGTCAGCTTCTACCGCCCGACCGCCGAGCGGCCGGCGATCCTGATCGAGGCCGGTGCGTTCCCGTCGGACCGGTACGCGGTGGCTTCGCAGATCGCCTTCCACGGTTTCGACCCGGCCACCGACCTGATCGAACTGGAGCCCGACCTGCCCGGTGGTCTGTTCTCGATGGAGGCGATCACAGCCGCCATCGAAACGCACGGCCACCGGCTCGCGCTGGTACTGTGGCCGGGCGTCCAGTACCGCACCGGCCAGTCGTTCGACCTGCGCGAAGTCACCCGGCTCGCGCATGCCCAGGGCGCCCGCTGCGGCCTGGACCTCGCCCACGCGGTCGGCAACATCGAGTTGTCGTTGCATGACGACGGCGCCGACTTCGCGGTCTGGTGCCACTACAAGTACCTCAACAGCGGGCCGGGGGCGGTCGCCGGCTGTTTCGTCCACGAGCGCCATGCGCATAGTGGCGTGCAGCGGTTCGCCGGCTGGTGGGGCCACGAGCCGGCCAGTCGTTTCCGCATGGGCCCCGACTTCGTGCCGTCCGAGGGCGCCGATGGCTGGCAGCTCAGCAACCCGCCGATCCTGGGCCTTGCGCCGCTGCGCGCCTCGCTTGACCAGTTCGACGCGGTTGGCATGCCTGCCCTGCGCCAGAAATCGCTGCGGCTGACCGGCTATTTGCAGCAGTTGATCGACGAACGCCTGGCCGACACGCTTGAGGTGGTGACTCCGCGCGACCCGGCACAGCGCGGCTGCCAGTTGTCGATCCGCGTGCGCGGCGGTCGTGAGCAGGGCCGCGCACTGTTCGACCACCTCGCCGCGCACGGCGTGCTGGGCGACTGGCGCGAGCCGGACGTGATCCGCATCTCGCCGGCACCGCTGTACAACACCTTCGAGGACGTGTTCCGCTTCGCCCATGCCGTCGAAGCCTGGCGCGATGCCGGGCGCTAGCCCCATGACCACCGATCCGGGAAGAGGTCCGCTCCGTTGAACCCACCGAACGACAGGCACCTCACCATCATCGGCGCCGGCCTGGCCGGTGCCGTGCTCGCCACCCTGCTCGCCCGCCGCGGCTGGGACGTCGAGGTCTACGAGAAGCGCGACGATCCGCGCAAGCGCGACCTCGAGCGCGGCCGGTCGATCAACCTCGCGCTTGCCGAGCGCGGCCGCAATGCGCTGCGCCAGGCCGCGGCCGACGAAGCGGTGATGGCGCAGGCGGTGATGATGCGGGGACGCATGGTGCACTTCGCCGACGGCCGCACCGACCTGCAGCGCTACGGTCGCGACGACAGCGAAGTGATCTGGTCGGTCCACCGCGGCGAACTCAACCGGATCCTGCTCGACATCGCCGAGCGCGCCGGCGCCAGGCTCCACTTCGACCTCGGCCTGCAGTCCGTCGACTTCGACAACCGGATCGCCCATTACGGTGGCCGGGACGGCCAGTCGCGCGCGATCCCGTTCCGCACCCTGATTGGTGCCGACGGTGCCGGTTCCTCGCTGCGCCAGGCCATGGCGGCGGAGACCGACCTGCGCGAGCGCAGCGACTTCCTCGACCACTCCTACAAGGAACTCGAGATTCCGCCATCGCCCGGCGGCGACTTCCTGATCGAGCCCAACGCACTGCACATCTGGCCCCGCGGCCGCTACATGTGCATTGCGCTGCCCAATGACGAGCAGACGTTCACCGTCACCCTGTTCCTGCCCAACGCGGCCGACCCCGAGACCGGCGTGCCGGGCTTCGACACCATCCGCACCGGCGCCGACGCGCGTGCGCTGTTCGACCGCGAGTTCCCCGACGCTTCGGCGCTGATCCCGCGGCTGGAGCAGGATTTTGACGGCAACCCGACGGGCGTGCTCGGCACGCTGTACCTGGATCGTTGGCACTTGGACGGGCGCGCCGTGCTGGTCGGCGACGCCGCGCATGCCATGGTGCCGTTCCACGGCCAGGGCATGAACTGCGCGTTCGAGGACTGCGTCGCGCTGGCCGAACACTTGGACCGGACCGCCGACCGCGCCACCGCATTCGCCGCGTTCCAGGCCGAGCGCTTGCCCAACGCCCGCGCGATCCAGCACATGGCGCTGGAGAACTACCTGGAGATGCGCGACCGGGTCGACGACGATGATTACCTGATCCAGCGCGCACTCGAACGTTTGCTGGCCGAGCGCCATCCCGACCGCTTCGTGCCCCGCTACGCGATGGTCACGTTCCGGCACATTCCGTACGCGGTGGCGCTGGAGCGCGGCAACATCCAGCGCGAGCTGCTGGTGGAGCTGACCCGCGGCCACCAGCGCCTGGATACGCTGGACTGGGATTCAGTGGACGCGGCCGTGCGCGCGCGCCTGGCGCCGTTGCCCGGGGACGACCGGCCCGCATGATGCCGGGCACGCCCGCGCGCGCCCTGCCGTAGCCCAACCGAACCCGCCCATGCCCGCCAGCTTCCTGTTCTACGACCTCGAGACCTTCGGCGCCGACCCGCGCGGCAGCCGGGTCGCCCAGTTCGCGGCAATCCGCACCGACACCGACCTCAACCAGGTCGAAGAGCCGATCAGCATCTTCGTGCGCCCGGCCGACGACCTGCTGCCTTCGCCCACCGCGACCCTGATCACTGGCATCACGCCGCAACACGCCCTGAGCGAGGGCATGGCCGAGGCCCATGCGTTCGCGCTGATCTGCGAGGAGATGTCGCGGCCGGAGACCTGCAGCCTCGGCTACAACTCGCTGCGGTTCGACGACGAGTTCGTCCGGCACGGGCTGTTCCGCAACTTCTTCGACGTCTACGAGCGCGAATGGCGCGGCGGCAACTCGCGCTGGGACCTGCTGGATGTGCTCCGCTTCGCGCACGCCCTGCGCCCCGAAGGTCTGGCCTGGCCCACACGCGAGGACGGCGCGACGTCGTTCCGGCTCGAGCACCTGGCCGAGGCCAACTGCGTCCGCGAGGGTGATGCCCACGAGGCGCTGTCGGATGTGCGCGCCCTGATCGGCCTGGCGCGCAAGCTCAAGGCTGCCCAGCCGCGGCTATGGGACTACGCGCTGCGCCTGCGCGACAAGCGGTTCGCCGCGAGCCTGCTCGACACCGTGGCGATGACCCCGGTGCTGCACATCTCGCAGCGGTTCCCGGCCAGTCGTCTGTGCGCGGCGCCGATGGTGCCGATTGCCCGCCACCCGCACATCGACAATCGGGTGGTCGCGTTCGACCTGGGCCAGGACCCCGGCCCGTTGCTGGCGCTGGATGCCGAAGCAATCGCCGCACGGCTGTACGTGCGCAGCACAGACCTGCCCGAGGGCGTCGAGCGCATTGGCCTGAAGGAGATCCACCTCAACCGGAGCCCGGCTTTGTCGGCCTGGAACCACCTGCGCCCGGCTGATTTCGCCAGGCTGGGCATCGACGCGGCGTTGGCCGAAAGCCGCGCCGCAACGATCCGCGACGCCGGCCCGGACCTGGCCGAAAAGGTCCGCCAGGTGTTCGCGCGCAATCGCGAACACACCCCCGGCGATCCGGACGGGAGCCTGTACGACGGCTTCATCGACAGCGCCGACAAGCGCCTGCTCCCGCAGGTACGCGCGACCGCGCCCGAAGCGCTGGGCGGGGCGAACTTTGGGTTCCGCGACGCCCGCCTGCACGAACTGCTGTTCCGGTACCGCGCCCGCAACTGGCCGGAGACCCTGTCCCCCACCGAGCGTGCGCGGTGGAACGACTACCGCCGCAGGCGCCTGCGCGATGACGCTGCCGGCGCCGAGTACGGTTTTGCGCGGTTCGACGCCGAGCTGGCCGAACTCCGGACCCTCCACGCCGGCAATCCCGCAAGCCTGGCCCTGCTGGACGAGATCGAGGCGTGGCGCGGCGACATCGAGCGCAGCCTGGCTTGATCCACGACAGTTCAACGTCAGGCATCCACGGCTAGGATAGGCGCCATGTCCACGTACTTCAGCGACAGGTCGTTCCGGTTCCTGCGGGCGCTGGCGCGCAACAACAACCGGACCTGGTTCCACGCGCACAAGGCCGACTACGAGGCCCAGGTCCGGGCACCGTTCCAGCAGTTGCTGACCGACCTGCAACCCATCATTGCCGGCATCAGCCCACACTACCGGTCCGACCCGCGGACAGTGGGCGGGTCGATGTTCCGCATCCAGCGCGACACGCGCTTCGCCAACGACAAATCGCCGTACAAAGGCTGGCAGGGCGCGCGGGTTTTCCACGAGCGGCGCCGGCAGGTCGCCGCGCCATCGTTCTACATCCACCTGCAGCCGGGCGAATGTTTCGTCGGCGCCGGCCTGTGGCACCCGGAAACGCCTACCGTGCGCCGGGTCCGGCATTTCATCGTGGACAATCCGGCCGGCTGGAAAGCCGCGGCCCACGGCACCCGTCTGCGCCGGCGGTTCCGCCACGACGACAGCGAGATGCTGGTACGCATGCCGGCGGGGTTCCCGTCCGATTTCGAGTTTGCCGACGACCTGCGGCGCAAGAACTTCGCCGCGTTGCGTCCGCTGGGCGACGACACGATGACCGGCCCCCGCCTGTTGGCAACGCTGCGGAGCGACCTCGAAACGCTCGCCCCGTTTGTCGACTACCTGTGTGCGTCGCTGGACCTGGAGTTCTGAATGAAGAAGTGGCTCGCCCTCCCCGTCCTCGCCCTCGCGTTGCTGCTCGCCTACGTCGTTGCCGGCCCGTTCCTGGCCTACAACGGCATCCGCGACGCCGTGCAGGCCCAGGACACCGGCGCGCTGGCGCGCCACGTGGACTTCCCGGTGTTGCGTGCCAACCTCAAGGCGCAGGTCGACGACTACGTGGTGCGCCGTGCCGGCCCCGATGCCCAGGCGAGCCTGTTCGGCGCCGTCGCGGTGCGCATCGCCAGTGGACTGGCGGGTGGCGCGGTCGACACCATGGTCACGCCAGCCGGCATCGGCGCGCTACTGCAGGGGCGCGCGGTGTGGCACCGCGCCAGTGGCGGTGGCGTCACCGGCAACACCTATGAGCACGCATCGCCGGGTGATCCGTTGCGCGAACCCGATTACGGATTCGATTCCCTGTCGCGCTTTACCGCCACCGTCGAGGACGGCAACGGCGA
Organism: Lysobacter zhanggongensis; assembly: GCF_046638635.1. Taxonomy (NCBI): domain Bacteria; kingdom Pseudomonadati; phylum Pseudomonadota; class Gammaproteobacteria; order Lysobacterales; family Lysobacteraceae; genus Lysobacter; species Lysobacter zhanggongensis. Next base: position 1,166 of record NZ_JBJXHK010000004.1, on the reverse strand, counting down.
GCCGGTCACGTTCGTGCTGACGCGCGACGGCCTGCAGTGGAAGCTCACCGACATCCGGCTGCCGATCAGCGCGGTCGACTGATCACCCCGGCGTCAGCCGGTCGGCTTGCCCACCGGCAGGACGGGATTGGCGATGCCGTGCGGGACGTGGCCGGCGGTCACCAGCCCACGGGCCGACTCGATGTTGTGCTCGGAGTCGTCGAAGAAGATGTCGGCCCCGAACGCGTCCAGGAACGGGCCTTTCGGCCGGCCACCGAGGAACAGCGCCTCGTCCAGCCGGATGCCCCATTCGCGCAGCGTCCGGATCACCCGCTCGTGTGCAGGCACCGACCGTGCGGTGACCAGCGCGGTACGGATCGGCGACGCCTCGCCGATCGGGAATGCCGCCTGCAGCCGGTGTAGTGCATCGAGGAACCCGCGGAACGGCCCACCAGAAAGTGGCTCACCTGCGCGCGTGCGCTCGTGCTCGGCAAAGGCCTCCAGCCCACCCTCGCGCGATACCCGCTCGCCCTCGTCGTCGAAAATGACGGCGTCACCATCGAACGCGATCCGCAATTGGTCATGACGGTGCTGCGGCGCCTTGGCCGGCAGCAGCGTGGCCGCCGCGACCCCCGCTGCCAGCGCGCTGCGTACGTCCTCTGCATGGGTCGACAGGAACAGGTCGGCACCAAACGGGCGGATGTAAGGAAAGGGCGGAGCGCCATTACTGAACGCGGCACGCCGGATCGAGAGGCCGTGGTGGGCGATGGAATTGAAGATGCGCAGCCCGGTGTCGGCCGAGTTGCGCGAGATCAGGATCACCTCGACCCGCGGCGCATCCGGCGGGGACCCGTCGTTGAGGCCCAGCAGTTTGCGCACCAGCGGGAAGGCCACGCCCGGTTCAAGCAGGTCGTCCTCGTGGCTGCGCTGGAACGCGGCGTAGGCATCGAGGCCCTCACGCTCGAACAGCGTGTGGCTGTCCTCGAGGTCGAACAGGGTGCGCGAAGAGATCGCGACAATCAGCGGATCGGCTTGTGCGTCGGGCATGGAGCCATTCTGCAGGATCGCGGTCTCGTGGGATGAGAACGGTTCTGGCGTGGTGTGCTATTTCGGGTGATGGGATGGATACGCGGTGCTTGTGGGGACGTTACCTGGGGGTTGGTGGGGATGGGGTGCGCGGGGGCCCG